>JAYVXL010000262.1:0-2101 GCA_043785185.1 Myxococcales bacterium | reverse complement strand
GCGCCCTCGATGTCCTCTTCCGATCTGCGCGCCGCCATCCCCGGAACTGCCGCCGCGGGTGGCCGCGCGCGCGCCGCCGCGGGCCCCACGCGCGGCGCGCGCGAGCCGGACTTCATCGAGGTCACCGGCGCGCGCGAGCACAACCTCGACATCCCGTACCTGGCGATTCCCAAGCGCCAGCTCGTCGTCTTCACGGGGCCGAGCGGCTCCGGAAAATCGAGCCTCGCCTTCGACACGCTCTACGCCGAAGGGCAGCGCCGCTACGTCGAGACGCTGAGCGCCTACGCGCGCCAGTTCTTGGGGCAGCTCGAGCGCCCGAAGGTGGACCACCTGCGCGGGTTGTCGCCCACCATCGCGATCGAGCAAAAGAGCGCGTCCAGCAACCCGCGCTCGACCGTCGGAACCATCACCGAAATCTACGATTACCTCCGCGTCCTTTACGCGAAAGCGGGCGAGCAGCGCTGCCCCACGTGTGGCAAGAAAGTCACCCAGCAAGGCCCACAGTCGATCGCGCGCGAGGTGATGGCGCTGCCGGCCGGCACGAAGGTGACGCTCCTCGCGCCGCTCGTGACCCACCGCAAGGGGGAGTTCCGCGAGCTCTTCGATGCTGCGCGCGCGCAGGGGTTCGCGCGCGTAGTCGTCGACGGCGTCGTCAAGCGCCTCGACGAGCCGCTCCCCATCGACAAAAAGAAGAAGCACACCATCCACCTCGTCGTCGATCGCGTCGTCGTGCGCCCCGCCGATCGCGCGCGGATCGGCGAGGCCGTCGAGCTCGGCCTGCGCGAGGGCAAGGGGGAGCTCGTCGTCGAGGTCGAGGGCGGTGAGCGTCGCGCTTACAGCGAGTCGCGCTCTTGCCACGGCGTCGCCTTTCCGGAGCTGTCGCCGCAGAGCTTCTCGTTCAACTCGCCGCTCGGGATGTGCCCGGCGTGCACCGGCCTCGGAAAGCGCGACGAGGTCGACCCCGAGCTGGTCATCCCGGACCCGTCGCTCTCGATCAAAGACGGCGCGATCGCGCCGTGGGCGTCGGCGATGGCGAAGGGCGAAGGCTGGACGGCGCGCATCGTCCAGGGCGTCGCGAAGGCGTTCGCGGTCGATCTGAACATGCCGTGGAAGAAGATCCCGAAGGCAAAGCAGAAGCTCGTGCTCTACGGCGCCGAGCCCGGCAAGGGCGAGCGCATCGCGATCACCTGGGGCAAGGAAGGCTCGCTCTCGAGCGGAACGTGGGCGATGCGGTACCAGGGCGTCGTGCCGAACCTGGAGCGGAAGTTCCGCGAGACGTCGTCGGAGGCGGCGCGCGAGCTCTATCGCCGCTACCTGCGCGAGCGGCCGTGCGAGGCGTGCGGCGGCAAGCGCCTGCGCCCCGAGAGCCTCAACGTCTTCGTCGGCGATCGCGCCATCACCGACGTGACGGGCATGACGATCGGCGCCGCGTCCGCCCACGTGAAGGGGCTCGACCTGCCGAAGGCGGAGCGCGCGATCAGCGAAGGCGCGCTGCGTGAGATCGAGAGCCGCCTGCGCTTCCTGCTCGACGTAGGCCTCGACTACCTGACGCTCGATCGCGCTGGCCCCAGCTTGAGCGGCGGAGAGGCGCAGCGCATCCGCCTGGCGAGCCAGCTGGGCAGCGAGCTCTCCGGGGTCATGTACGTCCTCGACGAGCCGAGCATCGGCCTTCACCCGCGTGACAACGCGCACCTCATCGCGACGCTCCAGCGACTCCGCGACCTCGGCAACAGCGTCGTGGTCGTCGAGCACGACGAAGAGACGATCCTCGCCGCGGATCACGTCGTCGACTTCGGGCCGGGCGCGGGGCACCTCGGCGGAAAGGTCACCTTCAACGGCACGCCCGCCGCGCTCGCGAAGGGCTCCAGCCTCACCGGCGAGTACCTCTCCGGCAAGAAGCGCATCGAAGTGCCGACGTCACGCCGCACGCCGCGCGCGTGGCTCTCGATCGTGGGCGCGCGCGAGCACAATTTGCAGAACGTCGACGTGAAGCTGCCGCTCGGCGTGCTCACCGCCGTCACCGGCGTGAGCGGCGCGGGCAAGAGCTCGCTCGTCAACGGCATCCTGCTCCCGGCCCTCTCGCGCGCGCTCCACGACAGCG
>JAYVXL010000261.1:0-2102 GCA_043785185.1 Myxococcales bacterium | reverse complement strand
TCGTGGACGGCATCATGATGATCATGAAGCAGTTCGAGGCGACGCTCGGGCGCGTGAGCATCACGAAGGTCGTGACGATGGGGACGATGTTCGACCCGCAGGTCCACGAGGCGATCCAGCAGGTCGAGACCGACGAGCATCCGCCTGGTACCGTCGTGGCGGAGGTGCAGCCCGGCTACATGAACGGCGAACGCCTGATGCGCGCCGCGATGGTGGTCGTCGCCAAGCCGAAGGCGCCCCCCGACGCGGGCGCGAACTAGGAGCCTCACGCGAATGGGTAAGGTCATCGGCATCGATCTCGGAACGACGAACTCCTGCGTGGCGGTCGTCGAGATGCCCGCCGGGGGCGGCAAGATCGACGTGCGCATCATTCCCAACAGCGAGGGGGCGCGCACGACGCCGTCGATCGTCGGCTTCGCGGCGGGCGGCGAGCGACTCGTCGGCCAGGCCGCCAAGCGGCAGGCGGTCACCAACTCCCAGAACACCGTCTACGCGGTGAAGCGCCTCATGGGGCGCCGGTTCGACTCGCCGGAGGCCGCGCGCCAGGCGACGTTCACGTCGTACAAGATCATGGAGTCGCCGAACGGCGACGCGTGGGTCTCCGCCGGCGGCAAGGAGATGAGCCCGCCCGAGGTGAGCGCGCTCATCCTCCAGAAGATGCGCGAGATCGCCGAGACGTTCCTCGGCGAGACGGTCACCGAGGCGGTCGTCACCGTCCCCGCCTACTTCGACGACGCGCAGCGCCAGGCGACAAAAGACGCCGGGAAAATCGCCGGCCTCGACGTCAAGCGCATCATCAACGAGCCTACGGCCGCCGCGCTGGCGTACGGCCTCGACAAGAAGACGAGCGAGCGCGTCGCGGTCTACGACCTCGGCGGCGGCACGTTCGATATTTCGATCCTGGAGATCGCGGGCGGCGTCTTCAGCGTCAAGTCGACCAACGGCGACACGTACCTCGGCGGCGAGGACTTCGACCAGCGCATCATCGACAACCTCGCCGAGTCGTTCTTGAGGGACAACGCCGTCGACCTGAAGAAGGACCGGATGGCGCTGCAACGCCTGAAGGAGGCCGCCGAGAAGGCGAAGCACGAGCTGTCGTCGTCGATCGAGACGGAGATCAACCTGCCGTTCATCGCGACGAACGCGAAGGGCGAGCCGCTCCACATCATCAAGGCGATGACCCGGACGGACCTCGAGCTCCTGACCGGCGACCTCATCGAGCGCTCGCTCGAGCCCTGCAAGAAGGCGCTCGAGGACGCGCGCCTCACGCCGGCGGACATCCACAACGTCATCCTCGTCGGCGGCATGACGCGCATGCCGGCGGTGCAGAAGGCGGTGAAGCAGTTCTTCGGCAAGGAGCCGCACAAGGGGGTCAACCCCGACGAGGTCGTCGCCGCGGGCGCCGCGCTGCAGGGCGCCGCGCTGACCGACGACAAGATCGAGGTGCTCCTCCTCGACGTCACGCCGCTCTCGCTCGGCGTCGAGACGGGCGGCGGCGTCTTCACCGCGCTCATCCCTCGCAACACGACGATCCCGACCGAGCGCAGCGAGATCTTCACCACCAGCGTCGACAACCAGAATTTCGTGCCGATCCACGTCCTGCAGGGCGAGCGGCAGATGGCCGCCGACAACCGCAGCCTCGCGCGCTTCGAGCTGACGGGCATCCCCCCGGCGCCGCGCGGCGTGCCGAAGATCCAGGTCGCGTTCCGCATCGACGCGAACGGCGTCGTGTCGATCGACGCGAAGGACCTCGGCACCGGCAAGACGACGCAGGTGAAGGTCACGGCGACGAGCGGCCTCTCGCAGGAGGAGGTCGATCGCATCGTCACCGAGGGCGAGCGCCACAAGTTCACCGACCAGATGCGCAAGGAGCTCGCCGAGCTGCGCAACCAGGCCGAGACGCTCCTCTACACGACCGAGGCGGCGCTCGAGGGCTACGCGAACCTCGTCGACGCGGCGATGCTCGAGGACGCGCGCGAGCGCGCCGCGCAGCTGCGCCAGCTGCTCGAGTCGCAAGCCGACATCGGCACGGTGCGCGACGCGTACCAGAAGCTCGAGGCGCTCACGTTCCAGATCGCCGAGGGCCTCTACGGCGGCGGTGG
>JAYVXL010000260.1:0-20932 GCA_043785185.1 Myxococcales bacterium | reverse complement strand
GCTCGGCGAGCGCGCCCTCGAAGCTCTTCTTCGCGTCGGGGAGGCGCACGCGATCCTGCGGGCGCTTCGGGCCGGCCATGCTCGTCTCGATGCTGGCGAGGTCGAGCTCGAGCGTGCTCGTGTACACGGCGTCGGGCGTCCCCGGGCCGTGAAACATGCCCTGCTCCTTGTAGTACGCCTCGACGAGCGCGACCTGGTGCTCGCTGCGGCCGCTGAAGCGGAGGTAGCGGAGCGTCTCGGCATCGACCGGGAAGATGCCGCACGTCGCGCCGTACTCGGGCGCCATGTTCGCGATCGTCGCGCGATCGGCGAGCGGCAGATCCGCGAGGCCGGGGCCGAAGAACTCGACGAATTTGCCGACGACGCCCTTCTTGCGGAGCATCTGCGTCACGGTGAGCACGAGATCGGTCGCCGTCGCGCCCTGCGGCAGCTTGCCGAACAGCCGCATGCCGACGACCTGCGGGATGAGCATGCTCACGGGCTGGCCGAGCATCGCCGCCTCGGCCTCGATGCCGCCGACGCCCCAGCCGAGGACGCCGAGGCCGTTCACCATCGTCGTGTGCGAGTCGGTGCCGACGAGCGTGTCGGGGTATGCGACGTTCGCGTCGTTCGTGAAGACGACGCGCGCGAGGTACTCGACGTTGACCTGGTGGACGATGCCGGTGTCCGGCGGCACGACGCGGAAGTTCTTGAACGCCTGCTGCCCCCACTTGAGGAAGCGGTAGCGCTCCATGTTGCGCGAGAACTCGAGCTCCGCGTTGCGCTTGAAGGAGAGGCCGCTGCCGAAGTCGTCGACCTGCACCGAGTGATCGATGACGAGCTCGACGGGCTGGAGCGGGTTGATCCGCTTCGGATCGCCGCCGAGCTTCTTCATCGCCTGGCGCATCGCCGCGAGGTCCACGACCGCGGGGACGCCCGTGAAGTCCTGCAGCAGCACGCGGCTCGGCGTGAACGCGATCTCCTTGTTCGGCTCGGCGTTCGCGTCCCACGTCGCGACGGCCTCGACGTCCTCTGCGCGGACGGAGCGGCCGTCCTCGGTGCGCAGCAGATTCTCGAGGAGGATGCGCGTCGAGAACGGCAGGCGCGCGATATCGGCTCCCTTCACCTTCTGGGCGACGGCGTCGAGGCGGTAGATCGTGTAGCGCGTGTCCTGGACCTTGAGCGTGGACTGGGCGGAGAAGCTGTTCGGCATGGCGGGGGCATCCTAGCTGAGGGGCGGCTGAATTTCGCCTCCATGTAGGACCGCGCGCGGGTTGCGTCGAGGGGCCGCGGCGGCCGCCTAGCTGGGCTGCGGCGTGTTCACGCGACGCCGTGAACCGCGCTTCATGCGCGATGCGCCCGGGGCCGATTTCTCGCGTTTTTGCGTGGTGCGT
The DNA here is from genome assembly GCA_043785185.1 of Myxococcales bacterium. Taxonomy (GTDB): domain Bacteria; phylum Myxococcota_A; class Polyangia; order Polyangiales; family Polyangiaceae; genus JANYHK01. Next base: position 19,559 of record JAYVXL010000260.1, on the reverse strand, counting down.
GGATTGCTAGGTTGGCTTCGTGGACAAGACCGTCGGCGTGCGATTGGCGTTCTCCGCGGTCCTCGCGCTCGCCGCCCTGGGCGGGTGCGGTGGCTCTTCGTTCCGCGCGGCGCCGAACGACGGCGACGGCGACGGCGGAGTCGACGCGACCGCGCCGCTCGGCGACGCCGCGGTCGACGGCCCGACGCCCCTCGCCGACGGCGGCGCGGGCGACGCGGCGCGCGGGGAGGACGCCGGCGCGTGCGGCAACCTGCCCGCGCCCACGCCCGTCGCCGTGACCGGCCCCGCGCTGGTCGTCGCCGGCGACCCCGGCTCGTCGGCCGGGATCTTCGACCCGTCGCTCGTCTACCCGCTCGGCGCCCCCGGGGGCGTGCTCGCGTACTCGTCGATCGCCCCGGACTCGGTGTCCACACACCTCGCCGTCACGCTCGACCTCGGCGCGACGTTCACGTACATCGCGACGGCGAACACGGTGGCGCCCATCACCGTCGACACGACGGACCTCGCCGCGTGCGGCGCCGCGAAATGCACGGGGGTCCTCTGGCACGAGGTTCCTTCCGTCGTCGTCGATCCGCTCGATCCCGACGCCGCCCGGCGCTTCAAGCTCTTCACGCACTCGTACGTGAGCCTGAAGGGCGGGCAGGAGCTGCACCGCGAGTGGGGCTACATCGGGATGCAGACCGCGCCGAAGCCGGAGGGGCCGTGGTCGGACGAAACGAAAGCGATCGGTTGGCCCTCGAGCTCGCCGCTGTCGTCGGTCGGCGCGGCGCAGCTGCTGGGCGACGTCGCGCCGGGCTGCGTCCTCGCGACAGAGCCGGGGGCGATGGTCGTCGCGGACGGCTTGTACCTCGCGCTCGGGTGCCTCGAGGTCGTCCAGGGCGCGACGCGCATCCGCGTCGAGCTGCTGCGCTCGAGGGACGCGGCGAGGTCTTTCGAGCGCGTGAGCACGCTCGTCGACGCGACCGACGGGCCGTGCCTCGACGGCACGACGGCGCGCGTCCAGGGCCCGGATTTGTTCACCGTGGGGGGCAAGGCGTTCGTCATCGTCACGCCCGTCGGACCGGTCAGCCCCACCCTTGGTGACGACGGCTACCGCGGGTGCGTCACGATTCCGATCGCGGACCTCGCGCGCGGGAAGATCGCGCGGACGGGGAACGGCGCGCCGGCGGTCGCGCGCTTCATCCACGCCCCCGACGGACGGTTCACCGGGCCGTGCACGTACGCGGAGGGGGCGACCGCGCTCGGCTACCTCGTGCCCGAGCTCACGGGCAGCGCGACGACGCCGTTCGGCGTGACGCGGACGACGATCACGGCGCCGTAAGAGGGCGCGCTCGTCGGGCGGCCCGAACCGTGCAAAAGTCAACCCCATGCAAACGCGCGCGTGGGCGATCCTGGGGGCGCTGGCCGCGGTCGTGACGGCGTGCGGGTCACAGAGCGGCCCCGCGGCGCGCGCGCCAGGTGAGGGTGGCGACGGCGGTGAGGGCGACGGCGGCGCGCGCGACAGCGGCGCCGCGTGCACGCCCGTCGGGGCCACGCCCGCGCCGCGCGGCGACCACGCGGGCGCGCTCGCGCAGGATGGTCGCACGATGGTGATCTTCGGCGGCGACACCGCCGTGAGCCCGTGCGGCGGCATCCCGTCGCACACGCACGTCGGCGACACGTGGCTGCTCGACACGACGTGCGGGACGTTCCGCAGCGTAGACGGCGCGGGGCCCGGCCCGCGCGCGCGGCACGCCATGGCCGCGGACCCCACGCAGAACCGCGCGCTCCTCTTCGGCGGGCGCACGCGCGCGGGCGCGAGCGGCGACTACACGCTCTTCGCCGACGTGTGGTCCTTCGACTTCGCCACGAGCGCGTGGTCGCAGCTCCCGACCACCGGGGGCGCGCCGCCGGCTCGCTCCAACACGGCGATCGCGCTGTCCGACAAGCGCCGCACGCTCTACGTCTTCGGCGGGAGCACCTCGAAGTCGGGCCTCGCGTTCACGCCCCTCGACGATACCTGGGCGCTCGATCTCGCCACGAACGCGTGGCGCCCGATCGCGGCGGGGGCGACGCCGAAGCCCAAGGCGCGCCTGTTCCACGCCGTCGCCCTCGACGACACCAGCGGCACGCTCTACGCCTACTCGGGCGGCGACGCGAACGCGTTCGCCGGGCCATTCCTGGCGGACTTGTGGGCGCTGGATCTCGCGGCCGAGTCGTGGCGGCCGATCACGCCGGCCGGCGCGCTCCCGCCGTCGCGCATCCTCCACACGCTCGTCTGGGACTCCGTCGCCAAGACGCTCGTGACCTTTGGCGGCCACGACGACGGCAACGTGGGCAACCAGAACGACGTCTGGACGCTCGACCCCGCCGCGGCCGCGCCCGCGTGGAAGAGGCTCACGGTCGGCGACGCGTTCCACACCGCCGGCACGGCGTGCACGTTTCCCCCGGATTTCACGACGATCGACAAGGCGTCGCCCGAGCGTCGCGAGTCGTTCGCCACCGCCGCGCGCGCGGGCGGCCAGAGCTTCGTCATCTACGGCGGCAAGGGCGACTGCGGAAACCTCGCCGACGCGTGGTCGCTCGATCTCGCGCGCGGCGCCTGGACGAGCGTGTTCGCGTCGCCGGTCGGCCTGTCGTGTCTGCGCACGTCGACGACGTGCACCGGCCTCTGCGGCTGAAGCGGAGCGCCGTGCGCCGGCGCCGCTCTCAGCGCGGGGTCGGCTCCGCGCAGACGTGGTTGATGCACGTCGAGCCGCCGCCCGCGTTGCAGCAATCGCTCGTCTGTGCGCAGTGGTCGCCGTCCGCGCTGCACGCGCCGCCGGACTTGCACACGAGCCCGCCGTCGGGCCCGGTCCCGTCGCAGAAGCCACCGCAGCACTCGGTGCCCGTCGCGCAGCCCGCGCCGTCGCCTTTGCACGGGTCGAGCGCCCAGAAGCCGCGCATGTTGAGCGAGGTCGTGTCCTGGCCGGGCAGGAGAAACGGCGGGTGGCTCGGATCCTTGCCGGGCGTCGGCACGAGATCGATCGCGGCGACCCACAGCTGCTTGGTCCCCAAGAACGCCGGGGTTGGCCCAGGGTCGGAGTTCGGGTTGCCGGTGAGCGTGTTGCCGTAGGTGCGACGGCTCGTGAAGACCACCCAGAAGTAGCCGCCCGACGGGACGGGCGCGAACGTCGGCTCGTAGTTGTAGTGCAGGTCGCGCGCGCCCGCGGCGAACGGGTACGCGTCGCCGTCGAGGTTCGCGAGGCGGACCTCCTGGTTCGGCGTGACCGCGCTCGCGAGGAACAGATCGCCCGCGCCGTAGCGCGTGTCGAGGCTGCCGCGCTGGTAGAGCACCCACTTCGCGTCGGGGCTGACGGTCGGCCACGCGAGCGTGGCGCCGGCGCCTTGGGGCACGAGCGCGGTCGTCGCGCCGGCCTTGCCCGCCGCGAGATCGAACGCGAAGACGTTGAGCGAGCCGGCGGGGCCGCCGCCGCTCACGCCGACGTACGCGAGCTTCGTGCCGTCCGGTGAGAAGTTCGGCATGCCAAGCTGGACGCCGTCGAGGCCGCTGCTCGGCACCCGCACGCCGTCGGCCGTTCGCCAGAGGCCGTCGGCCGCGCCGGGCGGGCCGGGCAGGTTCGACGAGTTCTCGACGAGGAACTTCCCGTTCGGCGAGAGGGCGGCGTTCGACCAATGCCGCTTGACGGGGTCGCCGGGGCTGCCGCCGACGTCGTGGATCACCTTGTTTTGAAGGAGATCGTACGACCCCCCGAAGACGTCGCCGCCGCTGACGATGGTGGAGCCGTCGGCCGAGACGGTGTGGCACGTCATCGTGCAGCCGCCGGGGCCGGTGATGGTGGCCGCGCTGAAGTCGTCGGGGGCGCTCGCGCCGGGCTTGATGCGCATCACGCGGCCGAGGTTGTTCGCCCAGTAGTAGATGGTGCCGCGCATCGACGCGGGCGCTATCGTCCAGCCGTGCTTGGCGATGACGGTGGCCGCCGTCCCGACGAGCCGCGACACGAAGAGCGTGACGGCGCCCGACGACGACGACGCGAACTTGTCCCACGTCCCCGGCGCGAACGCGTAGCGCGACGGCGGCGGCGCGGTGGTGAACGACTCGAGGTCGAACGTCGCGCTCTTGACGTGCACGTAGTAGAGGTCCGCCGCGCCGCCGTTGTTCCACTGCAGGAGCGGGCCAGCGAGGCCGCGCGGGAACACCGTCCCGTCGTACGGGTACGCCCACGCGACGGCCGCGTCCGGCGCGGTCGCGCCGGTGAGGAGGCCCTGCTGGGTCGGCGAGGCCGCGCCGGTGTTCTCGACGACGTGGAGCTTCACCGTGATCTGCGCGCTGGCTTTCTGCCCCTTGTAAAGTGCACCGACCGTCACCACGCCGCCGAGCGCGCCCGTCGCGGTGTACAGGCCCGTGCCCGAGATCGCGCCGACCTGCAGGTTCGTCGCCGACCACGGGAGCGCCTCGGTGATCGTCCCGACGGTGCCGTCCGTGAAGTGCGCCACGAGCTTCAGCTGCGCCGTCGCGGTCGCGCCGGCTTCCACGGCGAGCGTCGATTGCGGGGGGTCGATGGAGATGGACGCCACGGCCTTGTCGCCGCCTTCGCCGAACGTCGGGCCGGGGCTCCCTGTTTCGCTTCCGCCGTCGACCCCGTCGTCGGGCGAGTTGAAGCCGGCGCGGCCCGACGGTGAGCCGCACGCGGCGACGATCGCGAGCAGGAGCGCGGTGGCGAGCGGGAGGACGCGAACGAAGACGGGCAAGGGGCGGCGAGCCATGGCGCGCAGTGTGGCACGCCTCAGCCACGAGGCCAGCTCCGAATCGGCCCGGAACAAGCTTGAGTAGGAGCAAAAGCTTGAGCATCACTTGACTACTCAACTATCCGCCGCCACAATCCACCCATGACCGCGCTCCACGAGTTTCTCGCCATCCGCCGCACCATCGCGCTCTGGGAGGGCCGGGCCGACGCCGAGCTCGGCGGCGTGCACGGCATCGGCCTGTCCGATTTCGCCGCGTTGCACCACCTGGCCGAGGCGCCTGGCGGCCGACTGCGCCGGGTCGACCTGGCGCGCCTCCTCGCGCTCACGCCGTCGGGCGTCACGCGGCTCCTCGCGCCGCTCGAGCGCCGCGGCATCGTCACGCGCGAGGCGGACGGCCAGGACGCGCGCGCGACCTACGCCGTGCTGACGCGCAGCGGCAAGGCGCTCGCGCGCGACGCGACGACGACGGTGCTGGCCATCGCCGAGCGCACGCTCGGCGCGCTGGGCGAGCGCGATCGCGCCGCGTTCGCGAAGCTCGCGCAGCTCTGAACGTCCCCCTGCGTCGCGCGGCCCGAGCTCGCTCCTTCGGGCGACCCGCCCGCCCTCAACCGGCGACGGGATGGTGGGTGTGCACCGAGCTCGCGTTCTTGGTGGGCTCGATCTTGGAGCCGCGCCGGCGCGCGTAGACATGCGTGAGCTCGGCGCCGAGAAACAGGATTTGCGACGAGTAGTAGATCCACACGACCAGCACGACGAGGGAGCCCGCGGCGCCGTACGCCGAGCCGACGCTCGCCTTGCCGAGGTAAACCCCGATCAGGAATTTTCCCACCGTGAACAGGAGCGCAGTGAAGAGGGCGCCGTGCCACACGTCCTTCCACGCGATCTTGGCGTCGGGGACGACCTTGTACATGAGCGCGAAGAGGAGCGTGGCCACACCGAACGAGATGGCGAAGTTGATGACCTGCCAGAGGAGCTCGCCGCCGGGGAGTGTCCGCTCGAAGAACGCGCCGAGCGCGGCGAGCGCGGCCGTCAAGAGGAGCGAGACGAGCAGCAGAAAGCCGACGCCAAGGACCATCCCGAAGGACAGGACGCGATCGCGCACCACGCCGAGGAACCCGCGGCCTGGCTTGGGCTTCACTTCCCAGATGATATTGAGAGATTCCTGAAGCTCCCCGAAGACGCCGGAGGCTCCGAAGAACAGGATCGCCGCGCCGATGACCGTGCCGGCGATGCCGGCGCTCGGTTTGTTCGAGCTGGCGAGGATGGCCTCGATCGCCGCCCCGCCGTCGTGCCCGATGAGGCCCTGCAGCTGTCCCACGATCTGCCCGCGCGCAGCCTCTTCGCCGAACACCAGCCCGGCGATCGATACCGCGATGACGAGCAGCGGCGCGAGGGACAGGACGGTGTAGAAGGCGAGCGACGCGGCGAGGCTCATCGCGCGATCGTCGAGCCAATCGTTGAGGGTCTCCTTCACGACGGCCCAGGTCGAGCGGGCGAGCATGCCCTTCGTGCTGCAAGGCGCAGGCCGGACATCAGGCGCCAGACGCGGGGCGCGCGGCGGAACGCCGCAGCTCTCAGGACGCCGCGGCGCGCGGCAAGGTCGCGTCGCGCCGTGCCCTCAAGCATGCGTCGTGGAAGCGCTCGGCTTGGCGCCCGAGGCGATCGTACTCCGGCGGCGCGAGGGTATCTTCGAGCGCCTCGAGGACCCGCTCGTCCTGACGAGAATGTTCGGCGAGCGAGGCGCGCAGCTCCTTCGCCCGGAGGGTGCACAGCTCGTCGTGGCGGCTCGCTCGGGCAAGGCGGAGGAGACCGCGATGCACGGCGGCGGTGCCCATCCAACTCCCCACGAGGACGCTCGCGTGCGCGTCACCGATCATCGGGTAAAGAATGTTTTTCTTTACCGCCAGGTGAGCGATGAGCTTCTCGATGACCTCGACGATCCTCCGCACGCGCCGCGCAGGGTCGGCGTCCGCCTCGATCGCCACGAGGAGCTCATCGAGCTTCCTCGCCTGAAGAGTCACTATGGCCTTCGCCTTCGTTCCCATGCTCGAGGGCGTCGGCTGCACCCCGCGTGCCCACGCTATGGCCTCCCGAGTGACCACAAAAATGTGCGAAAGCCGTGCGGGGGTAGGCCCTGGCGCGTGGCGAAAAGCCCATGAGGGCGAGCTCAGGGGCGATGCATTTTGCCACGACGGGCATTCGTGCCACGGGCGGTCCGGCGACTGGTGGCTCGGTCGCTAAGAACCCGGCGGCGGCTCGAAGTGCCCCGGCACGACCTGCCCCGTCCCTGGATCGAGGTGCGGCGGAAAGTACGCGTCGCCCGGCGCGCCCGCGCCCATCAGGCCGAATTGGCAGTCCTCCGAGCCGAGCGCGACCATGCCGCCGATCGAGCCGCCGAGCCCGGTACCGACCGGGCCGGCGAGGCCCCCGACCTTCGCGCCGATCTGGCCGTAGCCCTTCAGCTTCGTCAGGCACGCCTTCTTCTGCTCCGCGCGCTTCTTCTGGCGCCCGGTGCAGCTGGGGCAGCCGCCGTCGGCCTCGGGGAGCTTTGGGGCCGTCTGCCCGAGCGCCCCCATCTTTTCGGTGAGCGGGTTGATTCCTCCCATGGTGCTCTTCCTCTCCCTCTTCTTCTCCTTCTCTCAGCGCCGGGGGACGTCGCCATCGCGGTAGCGCGGCATCGGGACGAGCGGCGCGCGGCTGCCCGTCACCTCGGGCTCCTCGGGCTCGGGGGAAGCGCCCGCGCGCTCCGGCTCCGCGGGGCCGCCAAAGGAGAGGCTCTGAAGGAGCTGCGCGAAGGCGACCTCCGCGTCGGGCAGGAGCTCGACCGGGGCCGCGACCGCGAGGATCGTGACGGACCGCTCGGGGAATCCCTCCGGGTCGGTCATGACCATCACCTGCTCGAGCCTCTCGCCCTCCGCCGCCGGCGTGGCGAAGCGAAACCGCAGGCACGTCGTCTTCCTGCCACCCAGCGTCGCTTCGGTCGTCTCGAGCAGCTCGAACGCCGTCACGTTCTTCGCCAGCCACACGAGCTTGCGGTCGACGAAGCGCCGGAACGACTCGACCTCGCGCAGCAGCTCGTGCGACACCGTCATCGTCGGCGGCGTGCCCAGCTCCTCGAAGCCGGGCTGCCGGAACGCGAAGACAGTCCGGTCGATCCATCCCGCGGGTGGCAGGAACGACGCGTCGAGCTGACGGTGCCGCTCGGCCCCACGGCTCCACTCCACGCCCGAAGGTTGCCGCATGGTTAAAGCTACGCGCCGCCGCGCGCGGCCGTTCCCCATGAAACCTCATGGATCTTCGATTTCCGGGGTATCGCCGCGCGACGTGCGGGGCCGTTCGTGTGCGGCGTCGGACTCGAGGCGATCTCCGAGGCGTCCATCAGCGAACGATGGGCTGCGGTCCCGATCGGTCCGCCGAGGCCGGCGGGATCGCGCCGAGGGCGAACGGCCGCGCGTCGAGGGCTGCCGCCAGCGCTTCGTCGAACTCACGACGCCCGCAGACGCGCAGCTGCACGCCCGAGATCGTCGTCGCGAGGGCTGCGGTGGCGATCCCGAGCGCGACGATCTTCGACCCCGCGAGAAACCGCGCCGAGCGCACGAGGCCACGACGCTGCACGATCCACTTGGTGAGCAGCTGCCGCGTGCCGGCGTCGTACGAGGTCATCGCCTCCCAGTCGTGGAACGTGTCGAACCGCTCGCCCGACGCAAAGTACGGCTCGATCGTGCCGATCCACGCGCGCGCCATCTCGGCCGAGAGGCTCCCGCGGACGCGCGTGACGGCGATGCCCTCTTTCGGCGTGTAGAGCGCGAACGATCCGGTGGGCTCGTGCAGCTCGCAGAGCTCGCCGCGCGTTCGGGGAGGTGCGGCGAGGGCCATGCGTCAGGCTAGCGCTCCGCGCGCGCGGGGGCTAGCGACGCCGCCCTGCTACGCGCCCATGAAGCGCACGGCGCCCCAGAGGCCGCCGAGCAGGAGCACGGCGATTCCGAGCATGAGCGCGACGTTCGTGACGAAGTACGGATACGCCATCATGAGGAACCCGACGGCGATGTGCGGCACGCGCGACTGGCGCTTGCCGTAGATGAGCGCCACGAACCCGATCGAGCTCACGAGCAGCGAGGCGAGCAGCGAGTTCGCGTCGAGATCCATCCTGCGATCGTAACACCCGCGGCACGCTCCCGCATTCCCGCGGGCCGCTCGCTCACGGCGAGACCATCTTCTCCGGCCGCACGTGCTCGTCGAACTTCTCCGCGGTGAGCAGCCCGAGCTTCAGGGCCGCCTCCTTCAGCGTGATGTTCTCCTTGTGCGCCGTCTTGGCGACCTTGGCCGCGTTGTCGTAGCCGATGACCTGGTTCAGCGCGGTGACGAGCATGAGCGAGTTGGTCAGGTGCTTGGCGATGACGTCTTTGTTGGCCTCGATGCCGACGACGCAATTGTCGGTGAACGAGTGGCACGCGTCGGCGAGCAGCTTCGCGCTCTCGAGGACGTTGTGGAGGATGACGGGCTTGAACACGTTCAATTCGAAATGCCCCTGGCTCCCCGAGAACGCCACGGCGGCGTCGTTGCCGAAGACCTGGGCGCACACCATCGTCATCGCCTCGGCCTGGGTCGGGTTGACCTTGCCCGGCATGATCGAGCTGCCCGGCTCGTTCTCCGGCAGGTGCAGCTCGCCGATGCCGCAGCGCGGGCCGCTGCCCATGAGGCGGATGTCCTGCGCGATCTTGAAGAGCGCCATCGCGAGCGTGCGCATCGACGCGCTCGCCTGCACCATCGCCTCGTGGCCGGCGAGCCACGCGAACTTGTTCGGCGCGCTCGTGAACGGCGCGCCCGTGAGCTTCGCGATCTCGGCGGCGACGGCCTCGGCGTACTTCGGGTGCGTGTTGAGGCCGGTGCCGACCGCGCTGCCGCCGAGCGCGAGCGCGTAGACGCCAGGGAGCGACTCCTTGACGCGCGCCTCGCAGTACTCGAGCTGCGCGACGTAGCCGCTGAACTCCTGGCCGAGCGTGAGCGGCGTCGCGTCCATGAGGTGCGTGCGGCCGATCTTGACGACGCCCGCGTACTCGGCGCTCTTCTTGGCGAGCGCGCCGCGCAGCTTTGCGACGGCGGGGAGGAGCGCCTCGGCGAGCTCGGTCGCGGCGGCGACGTGCATGACGGTGGGGAACACGTCGTTCGACGACTGCGACTTGTTCACGTCGTCGTTCGCGTGAATCGGCGACTTTTGCCCGAGGCCGACGCCGGCGAGCTCGTTCGCGCGGTTCGCGATGACCTCGTTGGCGTTCATGTTGCTCTGCGTGCCCGAGCCGGTCTGCCAGACCACGAGCGGGAAGTGCTCGTTCCACTTGCCGGCGATCACCTCGTCGCAGGCCTGGGTGATGAGCTTGGTCTTCGCGTCGTCGAGCTTGCCGAGGGCGTGGTTCGCGAGCGCAGCCCCCTTCTTCACGACGCCGAACGCGCGGATCACCGGCGGCGGGAACCGGTGGCCGCCGATCTTGAAGTTCTGCAAACTGCGCTGCGTCTGCGCGCCCCAGTAGCGGTCCGCGGGGACCTCGACGTTGCCCATGCTGTCTGATTCGACGCGAACGCTCATCTTGGCTCCTCTGCTCGGGAGCGGTTTAGCGGCGAACGCCCGCAGAGACAAGCGACGCCGAACGCGCCCGGGGGGAACGGGCTCGAGCGCGCCTTCAGCCCGGCTGGCGGCTGCACGCGGCGTCGTACTCGCGCCGCGCCTTCGGATCGCCGACCTTTCGGAACGCCCACGAGACGCGCTTGAAGATCTGGTAGACGCGCTCGCGCGCCGTCTCGTCGAGGCCGGGATGAAGGCGGTCGGGGTGGAACTCGAGCGCGCGCTCGCGGAAGGCGGCGCGGATCTCGTCGCCCGTCGCGTCCGCGGAGACGCGCAGGACTTTGTAGGCGTCGAGCGTCTCGAGGCGCGACCACAGGCGCTCGACGTAGCGGGCCATCTGGTCGGCGGCGACCGGCGGCTGCGACGGGGCCTCCGGCGGCACCGACGGCGGCGCCGGGCTCACGGGGGTCCGGGACGAGCCGCCTTGGGCGCGGCGCACGGCCTCGGCGAGGGCGCCCGCGTCGGGCGGGATCGCCACGAACGCCGCCGCGCCCAGCGCGCGCGCCTCCTCGGCGCCACGGCGCTCGTCGCCGTACGCGCGGTCCGCGAGGATGATGCCGACCCGCTCCGGCCACGCGTCGCGCAGGCGCGCGAGCGTCTCGGGGTTGCCGCGCGCGAACTGGGCGTCGAGGATGAGCACGTCGGGCACGACGCCGACCATGCCCGCGAGCGCGTGGGGGATCGCGTCGAACGGGTGCACGTCCGTGCCGCCGGCGCCGAGCATCGCGGCGAGGAGCGCGCGCGTGACGCTGCTCGCGCACACGACGCACACGATGACGGGCGCGACCGGCTTGATCACGTCTGCCCCTCGCCGTCGCCTTGCACCCTCGTCGATGCCAGCCGCCGCTCGCTCTTCTCCACGTCACCCGCCGAGGGGCCGGAGATCTTGAGGCGTCGTGAGGTCTCGCGCTTCGAGTCGAGATCGAGCGCGGTCACGCAGAGGATGCCGTTCACGTCGACCTCGAAGCTGACCTCGATCTCGATCTGACCGGCCTTCGCGCTGCGGAGGTGGGGGACGACGAACTCGCCGAGGCGCGTGTTCTCTGCGGCGTTCTTCGAGTCGCCCTGGAGGAGGACGAAGCACATGTCGTCCTGCCCGTCGCGCCACGTCGTGAAGCGGCGCTTTTCTTCGGTCGGCACGACGGAGTTGGCGGCGAGCAGCCACTCGACGCCGCCGCCGGCGACGGCGATGCCGATGGAGTGCGGCAGCACGTCGACGAGGAGCGAGGTCGGCGGCGCGGTCTTGGCCCTATGGATCGGCGTGCCGGTGAGGAGCGCGGCGTGGAGCGACGCGCCGAGGGCGACCGCGTGCATCGGATCGATGTCGCGACGCGGCGCGCGGCCGAAGAACTCGGCGACCGCGGAGGCCACGAGCGGCACCCGCGTCGTGCCGCCGACGAGCACGACGTCGTTCACGTCGCCGAGCTTGAGGCCGGCGGCGACGAGGGCCCTGTGCGTGAGCTCGATCGAGCGCTCCACGAAGGCGTAGGCGACGCCCGCGAGGTCGTTGCGCGCCACCTTCATGCGCAGGTCGACGGCGCCGGACTCGGCGAAGCCGGCCTGCTCGATGACCACGTTCGTGTGCTCCTTCTCGGCGAGCTGGCACTTGGCGCGCTCGACCCCGAAGAGGAGGCGCTGCCATTCGGCCTGCGACCGGCGGAGATCGACGCGCTGGTCTTTACGGAACCGGTCCGCGAGCTGGCCCGCGAGCGCGACGTCGATGTCGTCGCCGCCGAGGAACGCGTCGCCGGCGGTGGAGAGGACGCGGTAGACGCCGCCCTTGATCTCGACGAGCGAAATGTCGAACGTGCCGCCGCCGAAGTCGTAGACGGCGACGACGCCGTCCTTGGTGCCGTCGAAGCCGAACGCCAGCGCGGCGGCGGTGGGCTCGTTGACGATGCGCAGCACGTCGAGTCCGGCGACCTTGCCGGCGACGCGCGTGTACTCGCGCTGGGCGTCGTTGAAGTTCGCCGGGACGGTGATGACCGCCTGCATCGGCCCGGCGCCGAACTGCTTGCGCGCGCGGCCGGCGACGGCGTGGAGGATCATCGCGCTCACCTCGACGACCGAGTAAACCTGGCCGCCGCGGGTCTGCACGGCGACCTGGCCGTTCTCGTCCTGCACGACGGCGTACGGGAGCGACGCGCGCGCCGCGCGGACCGCCGGATCGGTGAACGCGCGGCCGATGAGGCGCTTGACGGAGTAGACGGTGTCCTCGGGCGCGTCGACGAGCCGCGCGCGCGCGTCGTGGCCGACGAGCGTAGTCGGCTCGGCGAACGAGACGACGCTGGGCATGGTGCTGCGCTGCTGCGCGTCGAGGAGCACGGTGGGGACGCCGCCCACGATGGCGGCGACGGCGGAGTTCGTCGTCCCGAGATCGATGCCGATGGTCGTCCCGGCCTTGGCCATGACTTCCAAGCTTACACCACGGCCTCGGCGGAAGGCTCAGGTCCCGTGCAGGAGCGCCTGGAGGCGGCGCTGCACGTCGTCCGGGCCCTTGCCGGCCCGCTTCTCGACGAGATCCCGACCCCTCGGTCCGCCGATCGCGAGGAGCGAGCGCGCGAGCGTCTCGATGACGATGGGCGACTCGCGCGGGGACGTGGGCGCGCCGGTGAGGCGGGCGACGACGCTGCGCGTGCGCGGCGTGAGCGCGGTGACCAGCACCTGCACGGCGGCGTCGCGCGCCTCAGGCACCGCGTCAGCGAGAAGCGCCGCGGCGACGGCGCACGCGTTGTCGCCGGCGATGGCGGTGCCGTCGAGGAACTTCTCGGCGCGGCGCACGACGTCGACGTCGATGACGCCGACCTTGCGCAGGCCGGTGAGCGCGGCGACGCGGACCGACTCGTCGGGGTCGTCGAGCGCGCCGAAGAGGACCGAGCGCGCCTTCTGGCCCCATGGCGACGCCAGCGCGGTGGCCGCGGCGCGCCGCACGTTCGCCGATTTGTGCCGCAGGAGCTGGCCGACGAGCAGACCGGTGCGCTCGTCGGGGATCATCGGAAGCGCGCGCAGCACGTCCTCGGCGAGCGCCGCGTCGTCCTCGTCGGGCGGCGTGAGCACGAGGCGCTCGACCTGCGCGGCGAGCGGCGTGGCCGCGGCGTTGCCGATCTCGCGCATCGCCTCGACGAACCGCATGCGGACGATCTCACCGCCGCGCTCCCGCACGGCGCAGAGCGCGCGCGCGCCTTCGCGACCGCACGCGACGAGGATGCCGTGCGCCGGGTCGCGCATCGCGCCGCCGCCGCTGAGGAGCAGGATGGCGATCGGGTCGAGGACCTCAGCATCGGCGATCGACTGGAGCGCGCGCGCGGCGAGGCCCTCGCGCGTGTCGTCGCCCGGCGCGGCGCCGCGCGCATGACGCTGCTCTAGCCGCACGACGATCGCGAAGAGCGCGACGACCGACGCGCGGCGCGCGAGCACCCGCATCGCGCGCGCGAGGGTCGCGGTCTCGCGCGCGTAGCGGGGCAGGTCGAAGACCGAGTCGAGGACGCGCAGCACCGACTCGGGATCGTCCGCCAGCCGCTCGGCTTGCTGCTCGGCGAGGACCCACAACTGCACGTCCTCCGGCAGCTCGGGGAACGAGAGCACGGCGCGCGAGTGCAGCTCTCGGAGCACTTCGTCCGACTCGATCGTGCGCTCGCGGACGAACCGGTTTCCGACGATCTGCATCAGCTGCCGCACGCTCGTCCCCGGCGGCGGCGACGACGCGTGGCTCGGGCCGACGGCCTGCCTCTCCATCTCCGCGAGCACCGAGCTCGCCACGCGCAGCAGCATGGGGTGCGCCAGCGACCCGACGAGGAGGCTCGGGATATCGAGGGGGGCCATCTCCGCCTCCTCCCCGACGCGCTCGCAGACGAGCTCCCAGCTGGTGAGCAGGCTCTTCACGAGCTCCGGCGTCTTCAGCGTGCGCATGACGTCGGCGGTGAGCGCCGTGCGCAGCGTGCGCCGGCGCTCCGGGTCGGAGGCGCGGACCATCTTGGGCACCGCGCCGAGGTCCCGGGCGATGCGCGAGATGCACATCAGCACTTGCCACGGCAGCCGGCGGTCGCGCCCGAGCATGTCGGTGACGAAGAGGACCGATACGCGCGTGAGCCCGCGCGCCGCGAACTGCGCCTGGAGGTCGGCGGCGGCGATCTCCGGGCCGCTCAGGAGCTCGACGGCGTCACCGAGCTCGCGCTCGTCGAGCCCCTCCTTGAACGTGAGCGACACGAGGCCGCGACGCGCAAACACCTCGCCCAGGCGCTGCGCGCAGCCGGCGCCGATGCCGCCCGGCGCGGCCTTCACGAGGTCGAGCATTTCGCCCGCGCCGGTCATGACGATGAGCTCGTTCGTGTCGCGCTCGCGCCGCGCGAGCGTGATCTCGCCGCGCCGCTCGAGCGGATCGCGCATGACGGTGTCGAGGAGCGCGAGCGACCGCGCGAACTCGGGGTGCGCGCGCTCGTAATACGTCGTGCGGGCGATGGCGGAGGTGACGGCGCTCAGCAACTCGGCGAAGCCGACGGTCGGGTCCGTGAGCGGCCTCGGCGGCGCCGCCGTTTCCGCCGCGGGCGGGACGCTCTTCAGGTCGGGCGCGGCGTTGGCGTCGACGACGACGGCGGCGCGCGGCTCGTCCATCGCGTACTGCGGCGGCGGGTCGCTGCGCGCCGCCGCGCCGGGCGGGAACACGGGCACGCGCGTCGGCGGCAGGGTGAGCGTGGGCTCGTGGACGTCCGCCGGCATGCGCACCGCGACGGAGGCGGGCGGCTCGGGCGCGCGTGCGGCGACCGGCGGCGGCATCAGGTCGGAGCGCTCCTCTTCCTCGCGAGGGATCGGAGGCGCGAGCGTGGACTTGCGCACGGCGCGGAGCTGGTTCGACGACCCGATGAGAAGCACGCGGAGCAGCGCGCGCAGCTCGCGCATCGTCTGCGGGCGATCGTTCGGATCCTTCGAGAGCGTCCTCAGGATGAGCCGCTCGAGGCGCATGTCGAGCCGTAAATTCAGCTGCGACGGCGCGCGCGGCGCGTCGGACACGTGCGCGACGAGCACGGCCACCGACGTCGGCGCGGTGAAGGGGACCACGCCGGTCGCGAGCTCGTACATCACGACGCCGCACGCGTAGATGTCGCTGCGCGCGTCGACCGTCTCGCCCCGCGCGGCCTCCGGCGCCATGTACTCCGGCGTGCCGGCCACCGACGTCCCGCCGGTCGAGAGGTAGTCCTGCGAGCCACCGTCGCCGCGGCGTTGCACGGCGGCGATGCCGAAGTCGCAGACCTTGAGCTGCTCTTTCAGCTCGCCGTCGTCGTTTCGCCGCGTCACGAGCAGGATGTTCTCGGGCTTGATGTCACGATGAATGACGCCGAGGTCGTGCGCCGCGCCGAGCGCGGCCGTCAGCTGCGTCATCAGCTCCACGATCCGCGGGAGGGGCAGCGGCTTCGTCTCGTTCAGGGCGTCGCGGAGCGTCCTGCCCTCGAGCAGCTCCATCACGATGTAGAGCATCCCGTCGGGCTCTTCGCCGTAGTCGACGACCTGCGCGACGTTGGGGTGGTCGAGCTTGCTCGCGGCGAGCGCCTCGCGCTGGAAGCGGGCGGCGAAGTCGGCGTCGCGCTCCATCAGGCCCTGAAGCACCTTGATCGCGACGGGTTTGCTCAGCCGGAGGTGGCGCCCGCGGTAGACGCGGCCGTAGGCGCCGTTGCCGATGATGGTGTCGATCTGGTACTTGCCGCCGCCGATCACGAAGCCGAGCAGCGGGTCGGCGCGCGCGTCAGGCATCGTGCGATCCTCACGCTCGAGATCGGGACGAGACGCGCGCGGCGGCCGTGTGGAGCCGCCCAAGGCGGGGTTGGTCTTGCGGCTCTTGCCCTTCGTTGGCGTCGGCGTGCGCGACGAGCGCGGCGCGCGCGCCGACGAGCGCGCGCGCGCTGCGGTCGGCGGCGGCGCCGCGCTCTTGGTGCCGACGAGCCTCCGGAGCATCTCGACCTGGTCGTCGCGCGTCGGCGAGAGCCGGAGCGGGAATAGCCCCGCGCTCCCCTCCCCGGCCGGCACCGCGTTGAGGACGATCGGCTCGGGCAACCCCGGCGCGTGGACGACCAGCGCGTGCTTCTCCTCGGAGAGCGGCGGGTCCTCGAGCGGGACGAGGGCGGTGTGGCCGAGGAGCGCCGCGGCGACGACCGACTGCACCTCGACGAGATCCAGCAGCCGCGCGACGAGCAGGAGCGGGATCGCGTCCACGAGACCAGCTTACCGAAGATCGCCCCGATTCGCCTGGGACTACGACGCGCGAGTGGCGCGTGTCGCTCAGGTCGGCTGCGTCGGCCCGCGCGCGCCCGCGTCGCGCGCGGCGCCGAGGGCGCGCTCCAGGTCCGCGAGGCCGAACGGCTTCTGCAGGAAGCCGCTGAGGCCACCGTTGCCGAAACGTTCCGCCACCTCCTGGTCGGTGTAGCCGCTCGTCAGGACGACTTTGACCTCGGGGCAGAGCTCGCGCAGCGCGCGGAAGACCTGCCCGCCATCGAGGTCCGGCATGGTCAGGTCGAGGACTACGCACGCGATGCGGGCGCGGTGCTCGACGAACGAGCGAATGGCGTCTTGGCCTCCGCTCGCTGTGAGGACTTCGTATCCCAACCTCCGCAGCATGCGCTCGGCGACTTTTCGGACTTCGGGCTCGTCGTCCACGAAGAGGACCGTCCCCTTGGCGCGCGCCGAAGGCTCCGGCGCCGGCGACGCGCCGGCCACGGAGACGCTGGGCTCGGCGCCGATGGGGAACAAGATGCGGATCGTCGTCCCGACGCCAAGTTCGCTGCGGATCGAGATGACGCCGCGGTGGCCGTGCACGATCCCGAGCGACGCCGACATGCCCAGCCCTCGGCCGGTGAATTTCGTCGTGAAGAACGGCTCGAACATGCGCCGTATCGTCTCGCGCGTCATGCCGCAGCCCGTGTCGGCGACCTCCAAGAAGACATAGTCTCCTTCGGCCCGCGGCGGGCCCTGGAGGCCATCCTCGACGATCGTCGCGCCGTCCAGAAACGCGCGGTCGCACGTCGTGACACCCGTGCTGAGGGTCACCTCGCCCGCACCGTCTCCGATCGACTCGGACGCGTTCGTGATGAGGTTCATGACGACCTGGCGCAGCTGCGTCGCGTCGCCCATGAAGCGTGGCAGGCCGGCGCCGAGGCGGCGTCGCAGCACGACCTTCTTCGAGATCGCGACCTCGAGCAGCTGCGACATCTCCGCGACGAGATCGCTCAGCGCGATCGGGGCGACCAGGAATTTCCCCCGGCCCGCGTACGCGAGCATCTGACCGGCGACCTCCGACGCGCGCCGCGCGGCGGCCTTTATGGCGAGCAGGCTCTCGTGCGCCGGGCCGGGCGCCGGCACCTCGGCGAGCGCGAGGTCGGCGTTTCCCAGGATCGCCATCAGCAAGGTGTTGAAGTCGTGCGCGATGCCGCCGGCGAGGACGCCGAGGCTCTCGAGCTTCTGCGCGTGCTGCACCTGGCGCTCGAGCGCGAGACGCGCGTCCTCGGCGCGCTTGCGCGCGGTGACGTCGAGGAGGACGACGACGTGCTGGCCGCGGGAAGCGCTGCCCGGCGGGAGCGCGCTGACGAGGGCGAACCGATCGGTGCCGTCCTTCGCCCGGATCCTCACTTCGAACGACTCGAACGGCACGCCGTCGCGGTGCGCGAGCGCGAGCCGCGATTGCCACTCGGCGGTCACCCACGCGCGATAGCGCGGCTCGGGGTAGGCCTTCGGCCACCAGTCGGCCAGCGTCGGAATGTCCTCGCGCGTGAAGCCGAACGTGGCCACGAACGCGGGGTTCACGTACGTGATGTTCTGCGCCTCGTCGTTGATGGCGTACGGCACGGGGGACGCCTCGACGATGCTCTTGAAGCGGAGGGCGCCCTCGGCGAACGCGACGTCCGGCGGCGCTTGGTCGGCGTCCCCGCTGGGCGATTGCGCCTCGCCTTGCGGGGGGGGCATGCTCACATCCGAAACGGTACCATCGGCAGGAACGGCGGGATACTCCGCGGTCCGTAGGAGCCGCTCATCGACATTTCGCAGCGATTCGCATTCGACGCGGTGAGCGACGCGCGCGCGGTCGTCGAATGGCCCCTAGCGCCCCCCTAGCGCAGCGAGGCGTCCAGCGCTTCGGGCAGGCGCGCGAGCGCGCCGCGAACGGCGCTCTTGAGGACGGCGCGCTCGAGCAGCGGGACGAAGCGCTCCTCGTTCTCGGCGCGCGCGCGCCCTTCGAGGACGGCGACGATGGCGCCCTTCCGCTTGTCGCGGACGGTCGCCGTGACGACGCACGCGACGCTCGTCCTCTTGTTTGCGCTCGCGTTCGCGTCGGCGGACGGAGCGCGCTCCATGCGGACGAGCGCGACGCTGAGGATCGCGGGCCGCGCCGCCCGGCCGCCCATGTCGACGGCGGGCAGCTCTTGCTCGACGACGGAGCGCACCGCGAGGGGCATGTCGACCCCCTCGCGCAAGACCTCGCTCGTCACCTCGCCGATGGCGACGGGCTGCGGCGGCGCCGCGCCCGCGAGCGCGGTGACGAGGAGCGAGGCGACCACCAGGCGGAGTTGTCGGCGCATCGTGATCGACCGCTACGGGATCGGCCGCGCGCGGGCCAAGTTCGCGCCCTCCGAGGACGACAAGGGCCCACACCCGCCCGCCGCGTGCGCCCGCGCACGCTCTTCCGCTCGGAATGGCGCTATCTTGGGGATCAACGCAGCGCGGGGCCGCACCGGCCTCGCCCAAGGGAGCACGGTGGGGCGATGACGAACTTTCTCGACCAGCTGAAAACCATGACCGTGGTCGTCTCCGATACGGGCGACATCAACGCGATCCAGCAGTTTCGTCCGCGCGACGCCACGACGAACCCGTCGCTCATCGCCACCGCGGCGCAGATGCCGGCGTACGCGAAGCTCGTGGACGACGCGCTCGTGTGGGCGAAGAAGGGCGCGAAGGACGGTGACGCGAAGGACGCGACGGTCAAGCGCGCGATCGACCGCCTCGCCGTCGAGTTCGGCCTGAAGATCCTCGAGATCGTGCCCGGGCGCGTCTCTACGGAGGTCGACGCGCGTCTGTCGTTCGACACCCAATCGACGGTCGCCAAGGCGCGTCAGCTCATCGGCCAGTACGAGGCCGCGGGCGCGAAGAAGAACCGCATCCTCATCAAGATCGCGTCCACCTGGGAAGGGATCAAAGCGGCGGAGATCCTCGAGAAGGAGGGCATCCACTGCAA
>JAYVXL010000259.1:0-7087 GCA_043785185.1 Myxococcales bacterium | reverse complement strand
ACGACGCGGCCCGCGCGGCGCACGACTCGCACCCCTCGGAGAGGGTCTGCATCACGTACGAGAAGATCGACGTCGAGAGCCTCGACGGCAAGACGATGGCGACGGACAACTGGCGCGTGAACTAAGCACGTTCGCCGCGAGCGTGGGGCCGGCGGTCGCGTCTGCCCCGCGCGTGCGGGCTGTTCACTGCCCGGGGCCGCGGGCGCGCGTACCTTCGACTTGCAGCGCGCCCGCGCATAGGTGTGAATAGGCGTGAATGGGGGGTCAACCACGAAGGAGATCCATGGTCCACTCGAGAGCGTCCGCCGTCCCCCTCGTCGTCGGGGCCTTCCTCGCCGGCGTCTGCGGCTGTAGCCGCGCGGCTGCCACCGACGCGAGCGACGCGAGCTCGCCAAGCGCCTCCCGGGGCACCGCGAGCAGTGCGACCGCGGAGTCACCCCATGCGGCGCCGATCCCTGGGTCGCCTCCGAGCGACCTCTGCCCCATCATGACCCAATCGGTGGTGGAAGGGATCTTCGGCGGCAGCTACAAGCCGGGGGGACTCCACGCGGCTGCGATCTGCCAGTACGACACCGCCGGGGACGGCTACGTGAGCGTCGCCAACCAACTGGGGAGCCTTCGCCAGTGGCGCGGCCTCTATCCCAACGCCAAGAGCATCGGCGGGTACGGCACCGAAGCCTTTTTCTCGGGCCCCAAGGATTCTGGACCCGGCTCGTGGGAGCTCGTGATCCAGAAGCCCGGTGACCTCGTCGGGTACAAGTACCACGCGAAGAAAGGCGTCAACCCGAGCGACGACGACGCGCTCGCGAAATTGAAGAAGCTCGCCGACGCCACGTTCGCAAAGCTCTGAGCCATCGGCCTCGGGCGCCTGGACTTTGGCGACGGCAGGCGCTCCCGTCGTCGCTGGAGGGCCGCTCGATGACGGGCGCCGACGCCTTTCGTGCCCTCGGCGAAATGGCCGAAAAAGGCCTCGTTACGATCGTACGCGCAGCTGAAGGCGGCGTACGCGACGCTCCACGCGAAATTCGTCGGCGTCGTCGACGAGCACGGCGGCGGCGTGAACGGCGCGCCGCACGCGGAGTCGAACAACCTCTCCGACGTGACGAGCAGCAACGTGCCTCCCGCGGCGTTCGGCGGGGCGTGCGGCGCCGGCAAATGTTGCACGGGATTCCAGGGCGCCGCGCAGCCGCCCACCGGCCCGGGCGGCTCCTGCCGGCTCAACTTCACCGTCAACGACGGCAACGGCCTCGACCAGAGCATCGTGAAGGCGATCCAGGCCATCAGCGTCGGCTCGAGCTTCGACGTCACCGCGCTGCCCGCGAACGATCCCACGAACCCCCGCAACGTCGACGCGACGAAGTTCATCAAGCAGCTCCGCGCGATGGGCGAAGGCGATCCCGCCCGCGGTTGCCCCGCGCACCCCACCAAAAAGAGCGACCCCGCGCTCGCCTACGACGACATCTTCACCGCGGTCGTCACGGGAACGCCGGTGTGCTTCGAGATCATCCCGGCCACCAACACGATCGTTCCGGCGACGGACGCCGCGCAGTTCTTCAACGCGTTCATCAACGTCGTCGGTCTGCCCGGCAACACGAAGCTCGACAAGCGCACGGTGCTGTTCCTCGTGCCCCCGAAGGACGTCGGCGTGAAGTGAGGCCGGCGCGGGCTCGGGTGCTCGCGCGCAAGCGCAACGGACGGCGAGGCGCATCTCGCCCGCGCCCGGTGGCGGGGCGCGCGCCAAAGGTGCTAACCTCGCGCCCGCTTCGCACGCCTTGACACCCTTCCCCAAACGGACCGAAACGATGATCGACGTGACCATGCCACAGCTCGGAGAGAGCGTCTCCGAAGGGACCATCACCAAGTGGCGCGTGCGGGAGGGGGACGTCGTCACGAAGGATCAGCCGCTGGTCGAGATCGCGACCGACAAGGCGGACAGCGAGCTGCCGTCGCCGACGGCCGGCAGGATCGCCAGGCTCCTCGTGAACGAAGGGGACGTCGTCGCGGTGAAGGTCGTCCTCTGTCAGATCGAGGAGGGCGTCTCGGCGAGCGCGCCCGCGCCGCAACGACAATCCGCGGCGGCGGCTCCGGCCGCCCAGGCCGCGGCCGCGAGCACGGGCAGCTCGAGCACCGCCGGCCTCCGTAGCGCGACGGGCAGCGCGCTCGCCACACCCAGTGGGCGCAAGGCGGCGCTCGAGCAGTCCGTGAACCTCGACCAGGTGCGCGGCTCGGGCGATCACGGTCGCATCACGAAGGACGACGTGCTCCGCGCGAAGGAGAACGGCGTCACCTCTCCGCCCGCTCCGCCCGCGCCGGCCGAGGCGCCCGCGCCGGCCGTCCGCTCACCTTCCGCGCAGCTCGCGTCGATGATCAACCAGGGCGGCGGCTTCGTCCCGCCGATCCCGGGCGTGGGCTATGGCGCCTTCAAGGTGCCGCCGTACCGGCAGAAGGACGGAGACCAGGTCGTCCCGTTCACGCGCCGCCGCCGCATCACGGCGGATCACATGACGTACTCGAAGTTCACGTCGCCGCACGTCGTGACCGTGGCGGAGGTAGACCTGCACCGGGCCTCGCGCCTCCGCGAGGGCAACAAGGATCGCTACAAGAAAGAGGGGCTCGCCCTGACGATGCTCGCGTTCGCCGCCGTGGCGACCGCGCGCGCGATCCGCGAGAACCCGCCGCTCAACGCGCGCGTCATCGACGACGCGTTCGTCCTGCAAAAGGACATCAACCTCGGCGTCGCCGTCGACTCGCCGGACGGCCTGGTCGTGCCCGTCATTCGCCGCGCCGACGAGCTCGGCGTGCGCGGCATCGTCCGCGCGATCGACGACGTCGCCCGTCGCGCCAAGAGCGGCAAGATCACGATCGACGATCTCTCCGGCGCGACGTTCAGCATCTCGAACCCCGGCATCAAGGGGAACCTCTTCGGCGGCGCGATCATCAACCAGCCGAACGTCGGCATCCTGCGCATGGGCGAGATCCAGAAGCGCGTCGTCGTCGTCGAGGGGCCGGACGGCGAGGATCACATGGCGATCCACCCGGTGATGTTCCTGGCGCTCTCGTACGACCACCGCGTCGTCGACGGCGTCGCGGCGAACGCGTTCCTTTGGCGCGTGACGGAGATCCTCGAGAAGGCGGACTTCGAGCTCTGACGCGTCAGCGCCGCGCGCGCGCGCCCGCCCGCCGTCGCGTGAGCGTGAGCGCGAGGATCGCCGCGGCCGCGCCGAGCGCGGTCGCGCCGTCTCCGTGGCCGAGCGCGGCGGAGTCGCACGTGCAGCCTTTGCTGGCTCCGCCCCCGCCGCCCGCGCCGCCGTCCGCGGCGTCGCTGCCCGCGTCGGTGGGGCCGCTGCCGAGTGAGTCCCGGAGCGGCGGCCAGTCGGCGACGCACTGCGCCTGGCTCGTGCCGTCCGCGCACGCGAGCGGCCCTCGCACGCCGTAGAGGTGGAGCACCGGCGTGAACGTCGCGCCGTCGTCTCGCGACGCGCCGAGGATGAAGCCGGACACCTCGTTCGAGCACGCGTAGAGCGTGCCGCCGCTCGCCGTGAGGCACTGCACCGCGATGGTCGACGTCTGCGCGAACGTGAGCGCGGCGGCGCTCGCGGTCTTCAAGCCGTCCTTCGGCCCGCCGACGTAGACCTTCTGCCCGTCCTCCGACAGCGCGAAGCCGAGCATGTCGCCTTTGAAGGAGAGGACCGCGCGGAACGTCGTGCCGCCGTCGTCGCTCACGAGCAGTCGGCTCCCGCCGCCGCCCGCCGCCTTCGTGCGGACGTAGACGCGGTCGGCGTTCTTGGGATCGACGGCGGAGATGAACGGCGCGCTCTCGATCGCCGCGAGGAGCGGCACCGGGTGCTCCTGCCACGACGCGCCGCGATCGGTGGAGACGAGGACGACGCCCGACTCGGTCGTCCCGCTCCCGCGCTTGCCGGACAGGTAAAGCCGCTGCGGATCGCTCGCTGCGACCTCCAGCGTCTCGAAGAGGATCGTCGGATCGAGCGACGGCGCCAGCACGCTCCACGTCTTGCCGTCGTCGGTCGAGGCGAAGATGTCGGACTGGAAGAGCGCGGTGCCGGCGTCGTCGTTCGCGGCCATCTTGAATTTGTTCGTGAGGACGAGCGCGGACGCCGGCGCGTCGGGCCGCACGACGAGGTCGACGACGACGTTCTGTTTGAGGGGGCTCGGCACGAACGTCCACGCGCAGCCCTTGTCGGCCGACGTCACGAGGCCCTCGAACGTCCCCGCGAGCAAGGTGCCGGCGGCGGTGATGCCCATCGACGGATCCTCGGTGCCGCCGTAGCCGACGGCCTTCTCGCAGATCCAGTCCCACGTCGCGCCGCCGTCCTTCGAGACGAGGATGCCGAACGTCGTTCGCAGCACCATCTGGCTCGGGCTCGTCTTCGAGACGACGAGCTGATTGGCCGCCGGGAAGCGGCCGTTCGCGCGCGCCGGCGCCGCGAATACGAGCGTGACGGCGGCGAGCGCGCAGAAAAATGTCGCGAGGAGGGGCGCGCGGGTTCGCACGTCGAGAAGCTAGCGCATGCGATGGCCGACGACGAGCCGGTCTTCGGGGCCGCTCGCCTCGACGCGGACGACGAAGCGCAGACCGAGGTGCAAAGCCCAGGCGTCGTCGGCGACGAGCTCGGCGCGGATGCGCGCGCCCGTCGCGCCGTCCTCGACCTCGAATCGCCCGGGGCCGAGCTTGCGCGCGCGGCGCTCGTCGTCGCGCCCTTCAGCCAGGCCGAGACCGTCGAGCCAGGCGAGCGACGGCATCTCCGCGACGAAGACGCCGCCGGGCGCGAGGACGCGGCCGAGCTCCGCGCCGAGGCGCGCGAGGGCGCCGTCGTCGGGCGGGTGCGCGAGCGTGCCGTGGAGCGCGAGCGCGGCGTCGAACGACGCGTCGGGGAAGGGGAGCGGCTCCCAAAAGCTGGCGAGCACCGTCGGTACGGGGCGGCCCCGACGGCTGCATAATGCAAGCATTCGCTCCGAGAAATCCAGGCCCGTCGGCGCGTGCCCGGCGTCCAGCAGCGCGGAGAGGGCGCGGCCCGTGCCGACGCCGAGGTCGAGCACGCGCGCGCGCGTCGGCAGGAGCTCGAGCACGCGGGCCATTCGCGCGCGCGACGCGTCGCGCGGCATCGCGTACACGCGATCGTAGCGCGGCGCGATCGCCTCGAAGAAGCGGCGCGAAGGGTCGTCGTCCATCGGCGCGCGCGATCGTACACCTGCTAGCCTGCCCGGGTGAGGCTCGTCGCGCGCGCGCTCGAGGAAGGCTGGTTGAACGGCCCCGTGTCGCGGCTCGCCGGCGACGCGTGGGGGCGGGTCGCGGCGGCGCGCCTCGTGAAGCCGCTGGCGTGGCGCGACGGCGCGCGCGTCGTCGCGATCGGCGGCGCGACGCTCGGCGGCTCGGGCAAGACGCCGCTCGCGATCGCGTGCGCGCGCGCGCTCGCGGAGGACGGCGCCCGCGTCGCGCTCGTCGGGCACGCCTACGGCGCGCGACCGGAGCGCCCTCGCGTCGTCCGCGCCCTCGACGACGTGCGCGAGGTCGGCGACGAGGCGCTCGTCTGCGCGCGCGCCCTCGCCGGCGTGGGCGCCCTGGTCGTCGTCGCGCCGGCGCGGCAAGCGGCGCTCGACCTCGCGCTCGCGCTCGCCGACGTCGCGATCCTCGACGGCGTCCACCAGACTGCGCCGCGCGCCGCGCTCGCCCTGCTCGCCGTCGACGCGGACGCGCCGTGGGGCGCCGGAGCATGCCCGCCGCGCGGCGACCTCCGCGCGCCGCGCCGCGCGCTCGTCGCCGCCGCCGACCTCGTCGTCCCGGTGCGCGGGGTCTCGCGCGGCGCCTTCGTCGACGGCGCGCTCGTCGGCTGGGACGCGCTCCGGGGCCTTCGGCTCGGCCTCGTGACCGCCCTCGCGCGCCCGGGCCGCGTCGTTCGCCAGCTCGCCGCCGAGGGCGTTCACCCCGCGGCCCTGCGCACCTTCTCCGACCACCGGACGCCGCGCCTGAGCCCCGCCGAGCACGCCGCCTCGGGCGTCGACGTGTGGCTCACGACCGAGAAATGCCGCGCCTCCTTCCGCGCCTCCTTCCCGGACGCCCGGATTCCGCTGGCGGTGCTCGACCACCAAGTGCGCCTCCCGCCCGCGTGCCGCTTGACCCTCACCCGGCTGGGGCCCTACCCTCCGGCGAGCAACGTACAGGCACGAAACCCTCCCAACGATGGCGCACGACAGGCACGAGTTTGAGCGTCACGTCCCGCGGCCCTTCGCGTATTCGGCGGTGGTCTCGAAGATGGTGG
Organism: Myxococcales bacterium; assembly: GCA_043785185.1. Taxonomy (GTDB): domain Bacteria; phylum Myxococcota_A; class Polyangia; order Polyangiales; family Polyangiaceae; genus JANYHK01. Next base: position 806 of record JAYVXL010000259.1, on the reverse strand, counting down.
GCCTGAGGGGCGGGGCGTGAGCGAGTCGGAAGAGAAGACGCGCGTCACCGCCATCGTCGCGAAGCCCGCCGCCACCGACGGGCCCAAGGGCGGAGACTGCCTCGTCGTCATCTACACGAAGGAGCCGTCGCTCCTCGGCAAGCGCTTCGTCCTCGACATCAGCCCGATGCGCATCGGCCGAGGCGCCGAGAACCACGTCGTCCTCGAGGGCGACAGCGTCTCCCGACGCCACGCGCACATCGAGCAGCGCGCCCAGGTGTGGTGGGCGATCGACGACGGTTCGACCAACGGCACCTACGTGAACGACGAGCAGATCGCGCGCGAGATGGGCCTCGCCAACGGCGACCGCATCAAGGTCGGCCCCACGATCTTCAAGTACCTGTCGGGCCAGGACGTCGAGGCCCAGTACCACGAAGAAATTTATCGGATGACGATCATCGACGGCCTGACGGGCGCGCACGTGAAGCGCTACCTGCTCGAGGCCCTGGAGAAGGAGATCATCCGCGCCCGCCGCCACGCGCGCGACCTCTCCTTCATCATGTTCGACATCGACCACTTCAAGAAGATCAACGACTACCACGGCCACCTCGCCGGCGACTTCGTGCTCAAGGAGCTCGCGCGCATCGTGCAGGCGCGCATCCGCCGCGACGAGGTCTTCGCGCGCTACGGCGGCGAGGAGTTCGCCATCATCCTGCCGGAGACGAACCTGGAGGGCGCGCGCGCGCTCGCCGAGGGGCTGCGCGAGAAGGTGGAGGCGAGCCGCTTCGTCTTCCAGGGCGAGCAGATCAACGTGACGATCTCGATCG
>JAYVXL010000258.1:0-7115 GCA_043785185.1 Myxococcales bacterium | reverse complement strand
GCGCGAGGAGCACGCCGTTGACGCCGTCCCGGATCTGCGAAGAGACGCCCATGCCGTCGGCGAACGCCACGGTCGGCGTGCCGCACCAGAGGGCCTCGCCCATCACGTTGCCGTACGTCTCACTGAGCGAGGCGTGGACGAACGCGTCGGCGTAGGCGTACCAGTCGGGCATCTGCGTGAACGGCACCTCGCTGGTAAAGAACACGCGATCGGCCACGCCCTCCTCTTCGGCGACGCGCTGGTAGTACGCGGAGTCGGGGCCTTCGCCGAGCATCGTCAGCGTCGCGTCCGAGTGTTTCGGCGCGATCTGGCGCGCGAAGATGCGGATGACCCGGTCCTGGTTCTTCTCGCGGGTGTGGCGGCCGGCGCAAAGGAGGCGCGGCCCGCTCTGCGAGCCGAGGTGCGTGAACGGGTCGGCGCCGAGCGGGCGATCGAAAATCTCCGGCGAGATGGCCCGCGGGATGACGTGGATGGGCGCGGTGACGCCGCACTCGCGCCAGTAGCTGCGAAGCCCGTCCGACAGGACGACGAGCCCGTCGGACTTGTTGTAAATGCCGGCGAAGAGCCGCTCGAACGGGCGCCGCAGCGTCATGTGGACGCCCGCCTGGAGCATCTCGTTCTTGGAGAGGCTCTCCGGCAGGAGGACGTCGTACGCCGCGACAAGGTGCGTCGTATTGACGCAGAGGAGCGGGATGCCCTTCATCTCGCGGAGCCAGATGCCGAACTCCATGAGCATCGTCGTCGTCTGCGCGAAGACGATGTCGAAGTTCCAACGCGCCGGATCGTAGACCCACGCCGCGAGCGGGAGCGGGATGTGGACGCCCGGGTACGTCTTCAGCGGGACGCTCGGAAGCTCAATCGTTCCGGGGGCTAGCTCATCCGGTGTCGCGTCCGGATCGCGCGGGCCGATGACTGTGACTTCGTGACCACACCGACGCAATTCCTGATACAGGAACCGTGTCTGAAATGCTGCACCGTTCGCGTACGGGATCCGTGTGAAATCACTGAGGATGGCGACGCGAAGCGGCCGCCCGTGCCGGGCGGCGAGCGCGGCGAAGGGCGGCACGCTCTCAACGGCTGAAGTGCCGGAGAACGTTGAATTTGCTGCAAAAGCCGACCGTGGGCCGCCGCGCGCGGGTCCATGCGCAGCTCCATTCTTGCTACGGGCGGAGGACGGATGAAGGTCCTCGACGTGACCGAGTTCTACTCGCAAAGGGGAGGCGGAGTTCGAAGCCATCTCACTCTCAAAGGTCACATTCTGTGCCAATGGGGTCACGACCACGTCGTCGTCGCGCCGGGGCCTAAGGATGAGATGCGGCTTCTAGACGAGAAGCCGCAATCGTCAAGGACGGGGCACGACGGAAGAGGTGCGCCAGGGAGCGCGACGGTCATTCGGATCGGCGGCCGGGCGCTCCCGTACGACCCGACGTACCACCTGCTCTGGCGCGTGGACAAGGTTCGAGCGATCGTGCGGCGCGAGCGGCCGGACGTCCTCGAGATCAACTCGCCGTACGTCGCCGCCGCGAGCGCGCTCGCGTGCCCGCGGACCGACTTCGGCGTGCGGACGTTTCTGTGGCACGCCGATTTCATCGATACGTACCTGCGTGTGATGCTCGAGCGGCGTGCGTCGTCGCGCGCCGCCGACGTTCTCCTCGAGCCGCTCTGGGCGATGGTCCGTCGCATCGGGCGCGGGTGCGACGCGACGATCTGCGGCGCGCGCTGGCAAGTGGACAAGCTCGCGGCCCACGGTGTGCCGCGCGTCGTGCACGTGCCGTTCGGCGTGGACAAGGCGATCTTCCACCCCGGCGCGCGCGACGAGGAGGCGCGGCGCGCGCTGCTCGGGAGCTTCGGCGGGCCGCCGGCCGGGCCGGAGACGCGACTCGTCGTCGCCATCGGCCGCTTCGCGTGGGAGAAGCGCTGGGACGTCGTCCTGGACGCGTTCGTTCGCCTCGCCGCGCGGGTGCCGGCTCGCCTCGTGTGCTTCGGCGACGGGCCGGAGCGCGCGGCGATGGAGGCGCGCGTCGGGTCGCGCGGTGACGTCCGGTTCGTGGGCTTCGTCACGGATCGCGCGCGCCTCGCCCAGGCGCTCGCGAGCGCGGATCTCCTCCTCCACAGCTGCCCGTTCGAGACGTTCGGGCTCGGCGTCGCCGAGGCCGTCGCCGCGGGGTGCCCGGTCGTCGTGCCCGACGAGGGCGGCGCCGCGGAGCTCGCGTTCGGCGCGAGCTCCGTGCGCTACCGTGCGCTCGACCCCGAGGCGTGCGCCGCCGCGGCGAGCGAGCTCTTGGAGCGCGATCCGGCCGTGGTCCGGGACGCCGCGCGCGCGGCGATTGCGCGCGTCGCGAGCGTCGAGGACCAGTTCGGGCAGACGCTCGCGCTCTACGCAAAACTGCAGCGGCAGCGTCTCACAGGCGCGAGCAGACCGTATTCGTGATGAGGCGCGTCACGGTGTACGGATCGATGTTCGCGCACGGGCGGCGATCTTCGATGTAGCCCTTCTTGTCCTGCGCGACCTGCCACGGGATGCGCACGGACGCGCCGCGATCGGAGACGCCGAACTTGAACTCCTTGTACGAGCACGTCTCGTGCTTGCCGGTCAGGCGCTCCTCGATGCCGTGCCCGTAGTTCGCGATGTGGAGCGCGTGCTCCTCGCCGAGCGCCTTGGCCGCGGCGACGCACGCGTCGTACGACTCGCGCATCTTTCGCGTGGAGAAGTTCGTGTGCGCGCCCGCGCCGTTCCAGTCGCCCTTGACGGGCTTGGGGCTCAAGGTCGCCGACGCGCCGTGCTCCTCGGCGATGCGGTAGAGCAGCCAGCGCGCGAGCCACAGGTGATCGCTGCACTCGACCGGACCGGCGGTGCCGATCTGGAACTCCCACTGCGCCGGCATGACCTCGGCGTTGATGCCGGCGAGCTTGAGGCCGGCCGCCAGACACGCGTCCATGTGGTCCTCGACGATGTCGCGGCCGAAGACCTCGTCGGCGCCGACGCCGCAGTAGTAGCCGAACTGCGGGGCCGGGAAGCCGTTGGACGGCCAGCCGAGCGGCTTCACGCCGTCGAAGAACGTGTACTCCTGCTCGATGCCGAACCACATGTCGTGCGCCGCGTACTTCTCCGCGACGGCCACGAGCGCCGCGCGCGTGTTCGTCGGGTGCGGCGTCATGTCGGTCAGGAGCACCTCGCACATGATGAGTTTGTCGTCGCCACCGCGCACCGGGTCCGGCACGACGCGCACCGGCTTGAGCACGCAGTCGGACGCGTGCCCGACGGCCTGGTTGGTGCTCGAGCCGTCGAAGCCCCAGATGGGCGGCTCCTTGCCGGTCTCGACGATCTTCGTCTTCGAGCGAAGCTTCGGGGTCGGCTCCGCACCATCGATCCAGATGTATTCGGCTTTGTAGAATCCCACGGCGTTCCTCCTCGGATGGCAGGGATCATCGTTTAGCAGCGCCGTGTTTCCGAGAGATTTCGGCAGGGCAAGATTTTTTGGTCATGCGAGCGCGTCACCTGAGACCGCTGAAACTTTCCGCTCGAACGCCGGTGGGGCGGCCATCACCCGGGCGTCGCGCGCGGGCGACGCCCGCGCGCACGCCGCGTACGGCAGGCGAAGAATCGTCCGCTGGGGCTCCCGCATTTGTGTGCAATTTGCACTCATCCGTGTGTGTGCACATGTGGCACGGTGAGTGCTGAGGGTGTCCCCGTCCGTCGCGTTTTCACCCTCATCCAGCAGGAATGAACATGTACACCCGCTCTCACGCCTCCTTCTTCGTCGTCGCGCTCGCCTCCTCCCTCGTCGCGTGCGGCGCCGCTTCGGACAGCGACGTTATCGACGAGGGGAGCACCTCCGAGGCGCTCCGCTCGTACGATCGGCAGACGGTCTACAACGAGGTGAAGGCCCACGCGCACGCGCCGCAGGATCTATTGAAGTCGAGCGTCACGGACGCCAAGCTCGTCAATGCCGTCGGCTGGTTCGTCGACCAGTCGCCACCCGGCTTCTACATCAGCGCGATCCGCAGCGACCACCACAATGACGGCCAGCGCGCGCACGCGGGCGGCCACTGCATCGACCTCTACGCGACGGACGCGAGCCACGCGAAGCGCATCGTCGAGCTCATGGACCGGAACCCCTACGTCGTCGAGATCGGGCTCGGCGGCGCGTACAAAGCGTACCGGCACGCCGTCGCGAGCAAGCTCTACTTCGACGACAACAGCGCGACGCACATCCACATCGGCGTCGTGCACGCGTTCGGGCACTGACGCGCCATCACTCTGCCTTGCGCGGACCGACGCCCCAAGAGCCGTTGTTCCAGCAGCCGTCGACATCCTTGCTGTAGACGATCCGGTTCGCCTCTTCGGGGCCGAACGATTTGGCGAGATCGGACTCGATCGCCTTCGATTCGCCAGTGAGGGCGAGCATCAATCGCTCTACCGGGTTGACCACGTCGTCCGGCCCCGGCATCGGGCGGAGCCCCGCGCGCGCCTCCGCGGCCATCCGAATTCCTTCGTCGGCCGCCGCCGGATCCTTCTGCGCCGCCATCGTCTGGATGATCGCGATGCACGCTCCCTCGCCGACCTTGTCGGCGACGTCGCCGGCGCCGGCCAGGGCTTGCGCGCAGAGCGGGCGAACGACGGCCCAGCGGCGCTTGTTCGACGCCGCGAAGGCGGCGCCGATCGTTTTGCCGTCCTCGGGGCGGAGGCCGAGCTTGTTCAGCGACTTCGGCGACGGGTCGGGCGGATCGCCGCCAGGGCGCGTCGCGCACGGATAGCGGACCTTCACCCCGCCCTCCTTCGCGAGCTGCTTCCAGTCGTCGTCGGTCAGGTCGAACTCGCTCTTCTTCGGTCCCGTCGCCAGCGCGCCGCCCTCGGCCGACGCGAGCTTCGTCTGCGCCTCGGCGAGCTCCTTCTCGAGCCGCTTTTTTTCGGCCTCGATCGACTCGATGCGGCTCTTGTACGTCCGCACCGAGTCGGCAAGCGACGCGTTGGCCGCGAGCAGCGGCTCCTCCTCGCCTGCCTCGCCGTTCGCGAGCGCGCGCTCGCCGTCGGCGAGGGAGCCCGCCGCCCGCGCGCCGCGCGCGTCGGCGATGCCGGCCTTGCCGGCCGTCAGATCCACCGACGCGCCGGTCTTCGGCTGCGCGAGCGCCACCCGCCCTTCGTAGACCCCGACGAGGACCGCCGCGCCGAGCGCCGCGCCGGACAAACCCACCTTCACGTCACGAGCATTCATCGGCGACGACTCCTCCCTGACCTTGACCCGAAAGCACGTCCCCAGGACCTTTGCGTCGCCGGCGGGCGTCTCGACGCGGAACTCTTTGCCGGGCGCGACGCGGTAGAACACGTCGCCGCGCGCCTGCGTCACCCGATCGCCGTCCCACGCGACGCGCGCGCCCGGCTCCAGCACCGCGATCGCGCGGTCGCCCAGCGCGACCTCGCGGCGGGTCTCGGCCGTCACGTCGCCGCGGCCATTTTCGCCGCGGCCCTTCTCGCCGCGAACGGTGAGCGCGACGGCCGCCGCGGCGCCGAGCACGACGGCCGCGGCGACGACGACCCCGCGCACGCGACGCCGGGGCGAAGACGCGCGCGGCGACGCGGGCTCGAAGGGCGCGCCCGCCGCCGTCTCGGCCGCCGCGCGCCCGACGACGCGCTCGGCGAAGCCGCGCGGCGGCTCGTCCGGCTCCCACGCGCGGAAGTCATCGCCCTCCATGGTGCTCCTCCTTGGCGTCGCGCAGGCGCGCGCGCATGTGCTCGCGCGCCCGGAAGAGGCGCGTCTTGACGGTGGCCTCGGGCGCGCCGACCGCCCGCGCGATCTCGGCGTGCGACAGGTCGTGGAACTCGGCGAGGACGAAGACGGCGCGTTGATCGTGCGAGAGCTCTGTCGCGGCGCGCTCGATGGCGCGGCCGAGCTCGCGGCGCGCGTGGTCCGCCTCGGGATCGGAGGGCGCCGCGAGCGCGCCTGCGAGGCCTACGCCCTCGTCGTCGCCCAGCAGCGCCGGCGCGAAGGCCTGCCGGCGCCGCGCGTCGAGGGCCAGGCGCGTCGCGATCGTGAGGAGCCACGTCGACGGCCGCCCTTCACGGTCGAGATCGAAGCCCGGGAGCGCCGCGAAGGCGCGCAGGAACGCCTCCTGGGCGAGATCCTCGACGTGCGGCCCGCGCCCCAGCAGGCGCGAGAGGAGCGCGAACACCGGCCGCTCGTAGCGGACGACGAACGCGCGAAAGGCCATCGGGTCCCGCGCCTTGCACCGCGCGAGCGTCGCGCGATCGAGCTCGCGCTCGGGCGGGCGCGCGGCGGCCGCCCCCGCGAGCGCGCTCGGCGGCGGCGGCGACGGCGCGACAGGTCGTCCCATGGCGACGAGGATCATCGCAAGGTTTCACGCGCGGCGCGGTCAAAGGTTCCCGCGGGCCGGGCGATTTTTCCGTGCTAGGACGTGCGCGTGGCGGTCCACGTGTCCATCCACGACGTCTCGCCCGCCTGGGCGCGCGAGGTCGACCTGGCGCTCGAGCTCGCCGCCAGAATCGGCGTAAGGCCGGCGCTCCTCGTCGTCCCGAACTTCCACGGCGCCTGGTCGCTCGACGACCACCCCGCCTACTGCGCCCGCCTGCGCGCGCTTCAAGAGGCCGGGCATGAGGTCTACCTCCACGGCTTTTTCCACAAGAGCCGCGCGACCGCCAAGCGCGATCTCGCGTGGCTCTACGCCCAGAAGATCGTGAGCGGCGGCGAGGCCGAGTTCCGCGACCTGTCGGAGACCGAGGCCGTCCTCCGCCTCACCGACGGTGAGGCGATGCTCGCGCGCGCCGGGCTTCGCGTCGACGGCTTCATCGCGCCGGCGTGGGCGATGCACGACTGGCTGCTCCCCGTCCTCGCGCGGCGCGGCTACGGCTTCACCGAGGATCACCTGCACGTCTACGATCCCGCCGGCAAAAAGAAGCGGGCGAGCGTCGTCCTCAACTACGCGAGCCGCACGCCGGGGCGGCTCCTCTCGAGCGTCGCGTGGTGCCGCATCGCGAAGTATGCGCGCGCCGCGCTCCCCGCCCGCATCGCGATCCACCCGGCGGACATGCGCTTCGCGCTGCTCCGCCACGAGACGCGGCGGCTCCTCGACTGGGCCGCGGGCGACACGGTCGACCA
>JAYVXL010000257.1:0-2119 GCA_043785185.1 Myxococcales bacterium | reverse complement strand
CGTCGGCGACCTCTGCGCCCGCGGCGGCGAGGTGCGCGTCGTCCTCGGCCTCGCACGCCGCGCGGACGGTCCCGAGGAGCTTCGGCTCGCGCTCGAGCGCGACGAGGAGCGGGTAGGTCGTCTTGCCCTCGCGCAGATCCGAGTAGACGCCCTTTCCAAGCGCCACCGCGTCCCCCGCGACGTCGAGCAGATCGTCGACGACCTGGAACGCGACGCCGAGGCGATCGCCGAACGTCGCGAGCGCGCGGCACGCCTCCTCGGAGAGGCCGCCGGCGCGCCCGCCGGCCGCGAGCGCCCAGCGGAACAGTGAGGCCGTCTTGCCCTCGACGATCTTGAGGTAGACGGCGAGGTTCGGGTCGAAGCGACCGCGGCACGCGAGCTGGAGCGACTCGGCGCCGAGCATCTCGTTCAGCACCTCGAGCACGCCGTCCATGACGCGCGGCACGCCGGCGCGGTGGATGCGGCGCAGCGCCTCGACGAGGAGCCAGTCGCCGCCGAAGATCGACGCGGCGTTGCCGTAGACCATCCGCGCCGTCGGCTGGCCGCGGCGCTTGTCGCCGAGGTCGACGACGTCGTCGTGAAGGAGCGTCGCGGCGTGAACGAGCTCGGCGGAGACCGCGATCTCGCGCGCGGCGTCGCTGAACCCGGCGCCGACGCGCGCGGCGAGGGCGACGCACATCGGCCGGAGGCGCTTCCCTTTGAGGCGGAGGAGGTGGCGGACGCTCTTCTCGACGGGCAGCTCGCGCGAGCCGCCTTCGCTGACCACCTCGAGCGCGGCGTCGATGACGCGCATGTCGTCCTCGACGCACCCGAGGAGCGAGCCGAGGCGGGAGGGCGTGCCGTCCACGCCCCGCATGTTGCAAACGTCCGCGAGCCTCGCGAGGACGTCGTCGCCGCCTGCACCTGCGGCGTCGCGCAGGCCGCTGGAGTGCACATCGATCGAGCTTGCCACCATGACCATCCCTCAGGCTCAACAGTTGACGCCCTGCGTCGTCACATCTTCCGAAAGTTTCAAATCTTTCTGAAAGTTGATCTAGCGTCCACTCCGGCCGGGGTCAAGGCGCCCCCGGGGCGTAGAATCGTCGAAGCTTCACGCCTATCCGGAGCCGCTCTCCCGCGACGTGCGGGCCTCGACGGCGTCGGGACGGCCAACGCTCGGCGTACCGGCTGTGTGCGGCGATCCCCGAGGCGGTCGTGTCGCCAAGACGGCGCGAGGCGCTTCGTGACGATGCTCGAGACCGCGGGCTCACGTATTGGGAGCACACGGGGACGGGCGGCGTCGACGTCGGACGGCGCGGCGGCGCGCCGGAGGTCTCGATTTTCTCCGCGCTCCCCTCAAGGGCGCGCGGCGCTTGTCACGTCTTCGGAAACGGCTCGCGGTCGGAGCCCTCAGGGTTCGACGCGTCGGTGCCGTGGCCGAACTCGCGGCCGCCCGTCGTCTCGACGAACGGACCGCCGCTCTCCTCGGGCACCTGCTGGTCGAGCACGTCCTCGCCGTCGTACTCGCCGCTCGTCGCCTGCTCGACGACCTGCTGCCCGAGCGAGTCGGCGAGGTCGTCCCTGACTTTGCCGCCGACGAACGCGTGGTCGCCTTCGGGCTTGGGACGGCTCGACATCGCCATCAGATTGGCCGCGTACGTCGGGTCGAGGTGACCGGCGCCGTCGCGGCGTGAGATCGGCGCCTTCTTCGCCTTCGCCTTCGGCGCGGACGGCTTCTTCGTGGCCTTGACGATCGGCTTGGCCGCCGCCTTCGCCTTCGCCGCGATGGGCGCCTTCTTGGCTTTCGCGATCGGCCGCCGCGCGACCTTTTTCTTGTTCGTGTTCGCCTTCGCCTTCGCGGCCGGCTTCGCCTTCGCCTTCGGCTTCCTGGACGGCGCCTTTCGCGACGGGGCGGGCTTCTTCTTCGGCCTCGGCTTCGGCTTCTTCGCCGGCTTCGGCTTCTTCGCCGGCTTCGGGGGGGACGCCTTCTTCAGCGCCTTCTTCGAGGCCTTCTTTTTCTTGGATGCCATCGCGGGCCAGCGTACGCCCGAACGGGGCCGTCTGCACGGCGCGCGTTTCAGCCATGATAAACGTGCGACGCGCAGACTTTGCCGTGGGGGCCGACGACGAGCACCTCGGC
>JAYVXL010000256.1:0-7126 GCA_043785185.1 Myxococcales bacterium | reverse complement strand
ACCGACTTCGCGCGCAAGACGGTCTCGCCCGACGCGAAGCCGTACGTCCCCGGCCTCACGCTCTACGCCGACGGCGCCGAGAAGTCGCGCTGGCTGCTCTTGCCCGCAGGCGCGCAGATCGACACGACGGACATGGACAACTGGGTCTTCCCCGTCGGCACGAAGGTCTGGAAGGAGTTCAAGCTCGCCGGCAAGCGCGTCGAGACGCGCTACTACTACAAGCAGAGCGCGGCGCAGTGGATCTGGGCCGACTACCGCTGGAGCGACGACGAGAGCAAGGCCCCGAGCCTCCCCGCGGGCGAGCAGAACGTCGGCGGCTCGACCTACGAGATTCCCGACCAGCTCGGCTGCGACAAGTGCCACCGCGGCAGCCGCGATCGGCTGCTCGGCGTCGAGGCGGTCGCGCTCGCGCAGCCGTCGGCGAAGGGCGTGACGCTCGCGTCGCTCGTGGCGGACAAGCGCCTGAGCGCGCCGCCGTCCGCGACGACGATCGTGATCCCCGAGGACGCGACGGGCAAGGCCGCCGGCGCGCTCGGCTACCTTCACATGAACTGCGGCGTCTCGTGCCACGTGAACGTCTCGTACGTCGAGGGCAGCGAGAGCGGCCTCTTCACGCGCCTGTCGGCGACGCAGCTCCTCAAGGGCGGCACGGCGGTGAAGGACGTCGACGCGTACAAATCCGCCGTCGGCGTGCCGGCGACGCACCGGCAGCACTATACCTACGTGCAGCAGGGCTACTCCGTCATCGCCCCGGGCAACTCGGGCAAGAGCCTCGTCGTCGCGCTGATGGCGGTGCGCGACGGCAAGGAGCAGATGCCGACGCTCGGCTCGCACGTCGCCGACGATCAGGGGCTCGCCCTCGTGAAGGGCTGGATCGACGCGCTTCCGCCGAGGTGAGGCGCCGTCACGGGCGGCGGCGACGGCGCTCGGGCGGCGCGGCCGCGTCGGCGTCGCCGCTGCGCACGTCGCGGAACGCCGCCACGAGCGCGAGGCGCAGGTGGAAGACCGCGCCCGGCGACTCCGACACGTCGACGAGGCCGCCGACCTCGCCGTCGACGGCGAGGTAGAAGAGGCGGACGGGCATCTCGGCGCGCGCGCCGGCGAAGAGGCCGAGGTGGTCGCCCGTCACCGTGTCGATGGTCGGCTCGTTGAGAAACACGCCGGTCGGCGCCGGCGTGACGATGGCCTTGCAGTTCGTCGGCACGAAGAAGTCGACGGGGCAGTTGCCGTTCGTCGCGTGCCAACGCTCGTAGAGGACGCCCGCGCGGCCGAGGAGCGCGAGGCGATCGACGCCGTCGCCGAAGAAGCGGTAGCTGCCTCCAAGCGCGAACGCCGGCGCCGTCCAGCGGCCGTCGGGCCCGCTCGAGTCGAACTCGAAGCGCACGAAGCCGCCCCACGGCGGGACCTCGGCGTGGACCTCGACGCCGAGCGTCGTGAGGCCGACGAAGCTCGGGAACGGCGCCGACCGTCCGAACTTGGCGAAGCCGACGCCGACCGACGGCAGGACGCCGATGCGCGTCTTGAGCGCGCGGACGCCGTCGTCCGCCCGCGCCGGACGCGCATCGGCCGCGGTGAGCGTGAGCGCGGCCGCCAGCGTGAGGGGGAGGGTCGTCTTGGCCAAGCCGCGCATCGTCCGAAGAAGTCGGTAGCACGTCGCCTGCGAAGTGGCCCGGAAACCGTCCGAGAACTTGCTTTGCGTGCGAAGCCTTGCGTTCATTCGTTCGATGAATGTTCGCGCGACGCGCATGCGGATGGGCTGGTCGGTCTTCTTGGGCGCGCTCACGGCGCTCGGGAGCGCGTGCAGCGGGCGCGCGGCGGGGGCGGCGCCGGCGATGCGCGCCGAAGCAAAGCGGCCCGTCGCGACGCCGCCGGAAGTGCCGACGATCGCCGCGGCGGCGCCCAGGCGCGCGCCCGCGCAGGAGCACGCGGCCAAGGACGCGCCGAGGGCGAGCGCACGCGACGTGCGCGCGGCGTGGCTCAAGGCGCGCCTGCCTGCGGGCGGCGAGCTCACCGAGGGCGGCGACGCGCCGCACGGCGTCGTTCACGTCGCGCGCAAGGGGGAGACGTGGCAGTCGATCGCCGCCGCGTACCTCGATCTCACGGACGTCTACATGCCGAGCGAGCTTGCGCGCGAGATCGTCACCGCGAACCTCCCCGACGCGAAGAAGGGCGTGCTCGAAGGGATGCGGCTCACGATCCCGCACCTCCTCGCGGCACCTTACAAGACGGGCGACGCCGAGCGCCTCGGCTGGCCCGAGGACAAGCAGCTCCGCGGCTTCTACGTGCGCGGCGACAGCGCGGCGCGCGGCGGCTACCTGACGATGCTCGACGGCATGGCCAAGCGCGGCATCAACGCCATCGTGCTCGACGTGAAGGACTACGACGGCCCGCTCACCTACCCGTCCAAGGTGCCGCTCGCGATCGAGGCCGGCGCCGTGAAAAATCCGCCGATCGCGGACTACGCGCGCGCGGTCCGCTTCGCGCACGCGCGCGGCGTGCGCGTGATCGCGCGGGTGTCGTGCTTCGAGGACGAGCTCATGGCCAAGGCCAAGCCGGAGCTCGGCGTGCGCGGCAAGTGGGGCGGGCCGTACGGCAACGGTTGGCTCGACCCGAGCCACCCCGGCGCGCAGGCGTACATCGTCGATCTCGTGAAGGAGGCGCTCGACAACGGCGTCGACGAGATCGAGCTCGACTACGTCCGCTACCCGGTGCTCGCGATCAAGAACGCCGACTTCAAGCTCGACCCGAAGAGCCCGCTCGCGAAGGTGGAGGTCATCACCGCCTTCGTGAAGAAGGTGCACGAGGTGACCAAGGCGCGCGGCGTGCCGCTGTCGCTCGACATCTTCGGCGTCGTCGCGCACGGCAACCACCTCGACATCGACATGCTCGGGCAGGACCCGAAGCTGCTCGCGCCAGAGTGCGAGGCGCTCTCGCCGATGGTGTATCCGTCACACTATAGCAAGGGCTTCTACGGCTTCGAGGAGCCGGGCAATCACCCGGAGATCGTCGGCATCGGGACGAAGGGCACGCTCGAGCAGCTGGCGAAGACGGACAAGCGCCCGCTCGCGGTCGTCCGGCCGTGGCTGCAGGCGATGTATTACAAGTCGCCGGAGTACGGGCCGAACTACCTCGCCGCGGAGATCAAGAGCGCGGCGGAGAGCGGCGGCACGGGGTGGCTCATGTGGAACCCGCAGCAGGACTGGGGGATCCCCTTCCAGGCGGTGCCCGTGAAGAAGACGCCGCCCGCCGCCGCGCCCTAGCGGACGCTCAGCTCTCCACCTCCGGCGGCTTGCCCCACCAGCTCTTCACGCGCCGGCCGAACGCCACGCGCGGCGCGATCGTCGCGAGCAGCGCCGTCACCGCCGCGCGCATCGCTGCGGCGTCGCCCGTGCCGAGCCCGCGGCCCGCATAGTCGATCTTCTCGACGATCGCCGCCGCCTCGGCGAGGCCCGGCGCGTCGCAGCCGAGCGTCTCTTGCACGGCGCCCGTGGCGCGCGTCGCGAACGCGCTCGGCGCCTCGCCAAGCTCCGGCTCGATGCCGACGTCCGCGAGCGCCGCGCGCGCGCGACGCCACAGGTTCATCACGCGCGCCGTCGGCGCCACCGGCCAGAGCGGCCGCTCGAGGTGACGGAGGAGCACCTTGCGACGAATCGGCGGGAAAAACACGACGATCGCGAGGAGGACCGCGAACGCCGCGATGAGGAGCCACATCAGGATCTTCGCCGCGAGGTGCATCGCCTCGCCCGCCGCCTCCTGCGCGTGCTCGGTGTCCGGCGCGTTTTCGTCGCCGTCGTCCCCGTCGTCCCCGTCGTCAGCCTCGCCTTCGCGATTGCCGCCGTTGCCGCCGTTGCCGCTCCCGTCGCCGTGGCCGCTGCCGTGCTTTCCTTTGCCCTTGCCGTGGTTGCGCCCTTTTCCTTTGCCCTTCCCCCGTCCTTGCTTCGGCTTCCCCTTGCCTTGCTTTGGCTTCCCCTTGCCTTCGCCCTGCTTGTCCTTCCCCTCATCGTCCGCCTGCGACGTCCCGTCCTTTGCGTTGGGGTCTTGGGCCGTGCGGAACAGGTAGGGCGACATCGCGGCGGTGGCCGCGAGGACGACGACCGTGAACGCGAAGAGCACGACGATGCTGCCGCGCCCGGGGCGCGCGACGTCGACGTGCGCCTCGGCCTCTTCGGGCGCGCCGTCGGCCGCCGCGAGGCGCGCGCCGCGGCGACCGACGGCCTGCCACGCCGTGAGGCCGAGCGAGTTGCGCGTCGCGAGGAACACCAGCATGAGAAAGACGGTGCCGGCGAGGCAGACCATCGCGAACGGATCCCAGATCGCGTGCTTGTCGCCCGTCTCGAACGTGGTGATCGCGGCGTGGCGGTTCATCCAGACGATCGCCGCGCCGACGCTGAGCGAGAGCGGGAACCACGCGGCGACGACGTCGAGGCGGCTTGCGATGCCGAGGTAGCCGGAGAGCGCGGCGACCATCGCGACGAGCGCGTACGCGCCGAGCGGGCCGAGCGACGCCGCGAGAAAGAGGCCGCCGATGAACAGGAGGATGAACAGGGCGAAGACGACGGCGAGGCGCAGGCGCACGAGGCCGAGCGCGTTGCCGGCGACGTGGCCGATCACGGTCGCGACGGCGATGCCGATGAGCGCGGCGAGATCCCCGCTGCCGCTCGTGAGCAGCAGGCTCGCCGAGAGGCACGCGAGGCCCCACGCCGAGAAGACGGCGTACGCGAGCAGCACCGGCCACGTGCGGCGGAGGGTCACTTTGACGCTCACGGCCACGCCCCCGCGCGGCCCTGCGCCGTCGGCCCCGCGCGCTGCCCCTGGTGCGTGTCCACCGCGCGCGCCGCGCGGCTCGAGCCCTTCATGCCGACGAGGCGGTGGCGACCATCCCGCACCTCGAGCTTGTAAACGGCGTCGGGCAGCGCGAGGAGACCCTGGACGGCGGCGCGCCCGCTCATCACCGCCATGCGACGCAGCGCGAGGCGGTGCGCGCGATCCTCGAGTCGGCGCTCGAGCCGGCTCATGCGCGCGAAGAGGCCGTTCTCTTCGGCGCCGACCGGATACGGCAGGAAGATCACGCGGCGCAGGATCTCGCCCGTCGTCGGCGCGCGGCCGGTGTCGTCGTCGTCGACCCAGGTGCGGAAGGCCGTGCGGGGCGGCGGGCCGAGCGCGTCGTCCGGGTCGTACCAGACCCACGTAGTCTCGCGCGCGACGCGGGCCATCTGCGGCGGCGCGAGGCGCATCGTCACGACGATCGCGTTGTCGAACGCCGTCTCCTCCGCGCCCGGGCCGGCGGCGCCCGTCTTGCCTTGCTGCACGCCGTAGTCGAGCACGTTCTCGATCGGCATCTCGGCCTGCCACTCCGCGCGCGCGCCCGCGTCGAGCGCGTGCGCGTGGTTGGCGGTTCCGCACGCGATGAGCTCGTGGCGGATGCGCCCGTCGTCGCCGCGCGCCACGAGCAGCAGCGTCACCTTCTCGCCCTGCTCGACGAGGCGCTGCCCGATGGCGAGCCACGCCTCGACGAGCGCGTCGAGCGCGTCGTCGATGACCGCGGTGTGATCCAGCCAGTTTGGCGGCACCCACGTGTCGAGCGCGACGACGACGCGGCGCGCGGAGGTCTCGCGGCTGTCCGGCTGCTTCACGATCATCTTGCGCGCGCGCATCGACATGCCCCAGTGGATGCGGCGCGTGTCGTCGCCGGCGACGTACTCGCGGAAGCGGAACAGATCCTCTGTTGGGAAGCGGTGCGGGCGCGAGAGGATGTCCGGCTCCTCGGTCGCCGACGGCGGCGGGGGGATGACCTCGGCCGGCCGCACGTTCGGCAGCACGCGCAGGCGCGCCGTGGCGAGCGACGCGACGGGCGCGCTCGTGAGGCCGAGCAGATCGGTGAACGCGACGCGCAGCGCCGGCGCCTCGTACGTGCCGCGGGGCGTACGTTTCAGCTGCGCATCGAGGGTGAGCCGCTCGCCGCGCTCCTTCGGCGGCACGACGTGGCGAACCTCGGTCTCTAGGCGCGGCGGGAGGATTCCGTGGAGCGTGAGGAAGAAGCCGGGGGGCACCGGGACGCCGCGCAGATCGAGCCGATCGTTCACGGCGTCGCCGGCGCGCGCGACGCCGGGCTCGTAGCGCCGGTGGAGCGCCGCGCCGCGCTCGAGCAAGTTGCTCGAGAAGCGCTTCACGACGAACGACGACAGGAGCGCCGCCGCCGACGTCACGAGGTAGAACGCGCTCAGCGCCAGCACGGCGATGACGCCGAGCTCGGCCCACTTGTACGCGAGCGACAGGACGAGGAACACGAGGCCGGTCACGAGCACGAGCCCGCCGCGCGGCGTGACGATCGAGGCCGCGCGCGCGATCGCGTCGAGGCGCGTCCTCTTGGTGAGCGCGCCGGCCTTGCGGAGCATGCCGATCTGCGTGCGCGCCTTGCGGATGGTGCCGATCAGCTGGATCAAGAACAGCGGCACGAGGAGCAGCCCCGAGAAGAACGCGAACTTCGGGAGCGTCGCGCTCACCTCGCTCGTCTCGAAGAGCGTGAGCCCGCCGCTGACGACGAGGTACGGCATGAGGAAGAGCAGGCCGAAGTGGAGGAGGATGCGCGCGCGCGACTCCGTCGGCTCGAACGTGCCCTCCTCGAGCGGATCGACGAACAGCTTGCCCTTGCGCCATGACCACACGACGGGGAGGCCGTACTGGTCCTTCGGCGAGCGGAGGAGCAGGACGAAGCCGTCGAGCCAGCCGACGATGCCGCCGAACCCGCACGTGAGGAACGAGAGGAGCCCGTACGCGACGCCGATGGCGACGTTGCCGAGGATCATCCGGTGCGCGCCCGTCCAGCCGAGGAAGAACCAGAGGATCGCGACCGTCTCCTTGCTGGTCGCCGACGTCGGCTGGTGGCGGAGCGGCCGCGCGATGGGCGGCGCCTGCGCCTGCGCGCCGGGGGAGCCGGGCCGCGCGTTCATCGCTCGACGGCGACGCTGCGGACCATCAGGTCGACGTACGCCGCGGCGCTCCTCTGCCCGGACACGACGATCCGGTGCGCGAGCACGTCGACCGCCGACTGCTGCAGATCGATCGGCAGCACGTGATCGCGCCCCTGCAGCATGGCCATCGCCATCGCCATGCGCATCCACATGAG
>JAYVXL010000255.1:0-7141 GCA_043785185.1 Myxococcales bacterium | reverse complement strand
GCGCGATCTCGTCGCGCTCGCCAAGTCGAACGCGACGGCGTGGGCAGGCGCGATCACGCTGAAGAAGGACCACCTCGCGCGCGCCCTCGCCCTCGCCGACCTCCTCACGAACGGCGTCGACACGACCCCGGCGCTCGGGGCGCAGGGCCGGCGCAACCAAGCGTTTTGGATCCTCGAGGCCGCGGTCACCGAGGTGCGCGCGGCGGCGCGGTACCTCTTGCACGACGATCCGCGGCGCCTCGGGCCGATGCTGTCGGCGTACCAGGGCGAGCCGAAGCGCAATGCGCGGCGGGCGCGGAGCTCACGCGCGCCCTCGCGCGCGGCATGAGCGGCGAGCGGCATCGCGGCCGCGGCTAGGCGCGGCGTCGCGGCGGCTCACCGTCGCAACATCACGTACACGGCGCCTTCCCCGCCATCGGCATCCGCGGCCGTCGCGAACGCTGCGACGTGCTCGCTCGCCTTCGTCTGCGACAGCCACGTCGCGATTTCCCCGCGCAGCACCGCCGGCCCCGGCGAGTGCTCCCCGCGCCCGTGGATCACGAGCACGCAGCGCTCGCCGCGCGTCCTCTTGTCCCGGAGGAACGCCTCTGTCGCCTCGCGCGCCTCCTCCGCGCGCATGCCGTGGAGGTCGAGGCGCGCGTCGATCGGCAGCATGCCGCGACGGAGCTTGCGCATCACGTCGGCCGGCACGTCGGACCTCCGCCCCTCGACGCGCGCGCCGTCGTCCATGACCTCGAAGCGCTGCCCGCCGAACGCGAGCGCGCGCAGCTGCTCGCGGCTCGCCGCTTCTTCCGCCGCCATCGCGTCCTTGCCGTGCGCGAGGCGCCGCGCGACGCCGCTCGGCCCTGTCCCCTCGGTGAGACCGACGCGCGCCTTGCCGTCCTCGAGCGGCACGACGCCGCTCATGAGCCGGTGGAACGCCAGATCGTCGTCGGCGCTCGCGGGCTCGTGCGCGCGCGTCGGCGGCGGCGCCTGCGGCCGCGGTCGCGTCGGCGGTGGCCCGCCTTTGCCCGGCGCAGGCGCCTTCTTCGCGGCCGCCTCTTCCTCGGCGAGCTTCTTCTTCAGCTCGGCGAGCTTCGAGAACGGGCCCTCCGGGGGCTTGTCCTTTTTCTTGCTCATGGCGCGGCCGCGTTCGCGAGCGCGCGGAGCGCCGACGCGACGCTCTGGATGCCGGTGAGCACGCCGTCCTCGTAGTGCCAATCGGTGTCGCCGAGCTCCGGGAAGTCGTGCGGGTTTTGGATGTCCTCGCCGGTAAGCCCCGGCCGCAGCCGGCGCGCGAGCGCGAGCACTTTGTCGCGCTGGTGGCCTTCCATGCGCGCGAGGAGCGCGGCGAGCTCGTGCCAGGGGATGTCGCGTGGGTCGGTGGTGTTCATCTCGCCGGTGCTCATAGGGCCAAGAGCGCGCTCGCGTCGGCGGGCGTGACCTCGGTGATCATCTCGCCGCGCTTCGTGCTGCCATAGGTCGCCACGGTCGCGCCGTCCTTGGGGCACACGCCGAGGCAGTGCGTCTTGGTGACCCAAATCGTCGTGAACGCGCCGCGCGCCGCGACGCCGCGCTTGAGCTCGTCGTAGAGCGCCTCGCCGCGCGCGCCGCATCCCGCGCCGAGCGGGGAGGTCGCGTCGCGGTGGTTGGCGCAGACGAAGAGGTGCAGGCGGGGGGCGTTGCCGGCGAGGCGCACGGGGACCACCTAGCACGGAGGGAGATGTCGCACACGGATCGTCATGCGCGGGCCCTGGATCGACGTCGGTCCGGTCTTGGGTCTCTCGCCGCACGTTAGGCCGCCGAATGCCGCGAGCATGCGGAACCATCGGTCGGGTGCGTTCGTTGCAAGCCGTTCGCTAGCCCCTCATGCGCGTCGTCCCCAAGCTCGCCGGCAAGGCAAACACGCTCGCGCTGGGCGATCGCCGCCTGGTGCTCGGCGAGTGCCTCGGGCGCGGCTCGATCGGGACGGTCTACCGCGCGTCGCTCGAAGGGCAGCTCGGCGTCAAGCGTGTCGTGGCGTGCAAGGTCACGTCGGGGCTCGCGAGCGACGAGTACGAGCCCGTCCTCGAGCGCCTGACCGAGATGGTCCAGCGCGCGGCGTGCGTTCGCCACCCGAACGTCGTCGACGTGTTCGAGATCTGGCCGGCCCCGCAGACGCGCCAGCCGTTCATCGTCAGCGAGCTCGTCGAGGGCGCGTCGCTGCGGCGCCTCCTCGACCAACTGAGGGCCCACGGGCGAAGGCTCCCGCTCGACCTCGCGCTGTTCATCGGGGTCGAGGTCGCCGAGGGGCTCAACGGCGCGCGCGTCGCGAAGGGGCAGGGCGGGCGGCAGCTCGGCCTCGTCCACCTCGACGTCTCCGCGCGCGACGTCCTTCTGTCGTGGCAAGGCGGCGTGAAGCTCACCGACTTCGGCATCGGGCAGGCCAAGCAAATCGCGTCCAGCGTCCGCAGCCTCAGCTCCGTCGCGCGCCGCGCCGACACCGTGTCACCGGAGGTCGCTCGCGGCACTGGCGGCGACGCGCGCAGCGACGTCTTCTCGCTCGGCGTCCTCCTCCGCGAGATGCTCATCGGGCCGCGCTTCCCGAAGGGCCTCTCCGACAGCGAGGCGCTCCGGTACGCCCGTGAAGGATTCATCGAGCCGCTCAACTTCGAGCCCCACCTCCCGGAGGAGGTGAAGCGCATTTTGGACCGCGCGGTCGAGGCCGATCCGGACCGCCGCTTCGCCCACGCCGGCGCGCTCGCCTACGAGCTGCGGAAGGTCGCCTTCGGCCTCGGCGCCTTCGACGGCCGCTTCTTCCTGCGATCCGTGCTCGAGACCGAGCTCGCCGCGGAGCGCAGCGACGTCACCGATCCCGAGATCGATCGGCGCAAGCGCATCACGAAGCGCTGAGCGCCGTCGCGCCTTTCACCCGCGCGCGCGACGGAGGAACGTCTCGAGGCCCACGCGGCAGAGCGCGTGGGTGAAGACGCCGTCGTCGAGCAGCTGCGGGAGCGCCCTCACGGGGACCAGCACGACCTCACACTCCTCGTTCTCGTCGAAGCTCGTCGCGTGCGCGAGCCGCGCTCCTCGCGCGATGTACGTGTAGCAGCGGTTGCCCTGCAGCGCGGGGTTGGGCTCGACGACGCACAGCTCTTCGACCTCGGGCGCGTCGTAGCCGGTCTCCTCCACGAGCTCGCGCTTCGCGGCGGCGGGCGGCGCTTCGCCGGGCTCGACGACGCCGCCCGGGATTTCCAACGACAGCGCGTCGGTGCCGAACCGGTACTGCCAGACGAGCACGATCTCGCCCGGCTCCGTGACGGCGACCACGTTGCACCAGTCGGGGCACGCGAACACGGTGAAGTCGCGCCGCGGCTTGCCCTCGGAGTCTTCCATCGCGAGCGCCTGCACGCGGAAGACGCGGTGGTCGCTGACCTCGCGCGTGGCGAGGCGCTTCCACGGGCGGATGCGCGGCGGCGGCAGAACGAAGCGAGCCATCGCGGCATCGTACGCGGAGAACGGCGCGATCGGGGGCGTAGGGATGGGGCGGATGGGGTAAGCTCCCAGGAGCACGCGGTCATGGGCCTCCTTCGTTCGACGTTTCAGTGGATTCGGTCGCTCTCGCGCGCGCTGGCGCACGCCGAGGAGGACATCGAGGCGGTCCTCGCGAACGACCCGGCGGCGCGCTCGCGCGCGGAGGTCGTGCTCGTCTATCCGGGCCTCCACGCGCTGTGGCTGCACCGCCTCGCGCACGACCTGTGGACGAGCGGCAGCCCCTTCGAGGCGCGCGTGCTCGCGCACGCCAACCGCTTCTTGACCGGGATCGAGATTCACCCGGGCGCCACCATCGGCCGCCGCGTCTTCATCGACCACGGGATGGGCGTCGTCGTCGGCGAGACGGCGACGATCGGCGACGGCTGCATCATCTACAAAGGCGTGAACCTCGGCGGGACGAGCCTCGCGCGCACCAAGCGGCACCCGCAGCTCGGCGCGAACGTCGTCGTCGGGGCGAACGCGTGCATCCTCGGCGCGATCGAGATCGGCGAAGGCGCGCGCATCGGCTCCGGCAGCGTCGTCGTCCGGCCCGTGCCCGCGGGCGCGACGGTGGTGGGCGTCCCCGCGCGCGTCATCGTGCCGGCCGCCAAGCGCTTCGACGCCGCGCTCGACCACGCGAACCTCCCCGACCCGGTCACCGACATGCTCCGCGCGCTCGCCGCCCAGAACGAGCGCCTGCGCGCGCGCCTGAACGCGCTCGAAAACAAGCTCGACATGCGGCACGACGATCGCGACGACGACGTGCACCTCCCGTGGGACGGCGACGAGATGCCGCCCGCCGACGGCGGCTGAACGGCGAACATGGCCGACGAGAAGCAGGCGCGCAAGGACGCGCAGAAAGTCATCGCCGACAACCGTCGCGCGCGCTTCGACTACGAGGTCATGGACAAGTACGAGGGCGGCCTCGTCCTCACCGGCAGCGAGGTCAAGTCGATGCGCGCCGGCAAGGTCGACATCGTCGACGCCTACGCGTCGATCGATCACGACGAGCTGTGGCTGAAGCAGCTGTACATCGCGCCCTTCGAGATGGCGTCGGCGTTCCCGCACGAGCCGCGCCGCGCCCGCAAGGTGCTCATGCACCGGCGTGAGATCGAGGCGATCGGCAAAGAGATCGGCCGCGGCGGCCTCACCGTCGTCCCGTTGCGCCTGTATTTCAAGGGCGGCAACGTGAAGGTGGAGCTCGCGGTCGTGCGCGGCAAAAGGAAGCAAGACAAGCGCGCCGACATCGCGAAGAAGACGGCGGATCGCGAGGCGCGCGCGGCGATCGGGCGCGCGACGAAGGGGAACGGGTGACGCCCGTGAGCGACGCGGCGACGCCTCACCTCGATTGGGACAAGGGCGGCACCGCGCGCCTCGTCGCGTTCGCGAAGGACGCCGTCACGCTGCGCTCGTCCACGTCGGCGCCGCCGGGCTCGCGCATCGACGGCACGCTGCGGGTGGGAGGCGACAAGGTGCGCTTCAAGATCCACGGCTCGAAGAGGCAGCCGGAGGGGGATTTCGTGCTCGAGGGGCGCGCGC
This sequence comes from Myxococcales bacterium, assembly GCA_043785185.1. Taxonomy (GTDB): domain Bacteria; phylum Myxococcota_A; class Polyangia; order Polyangiales; family Polyangiaceae; genus JANYHK01. The sequence continues at coordinate 2,110 of JAYVXL010000255.1, read as the reverse complement.
TCGATCTGACCCGCGACGGGCGCGCGCGCCTCGCGGCTCTGCTGGGCCAGCCGCCGCCGCCGCCGCCGCCCGCGCCTGCGCCGACTTGAGCCGTCGCCAGCGTTCGCGTCGCGGCGGCCGTCGAACGCGCCAGGTGCCGAGGCCTCCGGCCGTGGTACCCTTAAGGTCATGGCCTTATCCGAGGGTACCTGGACCAGGCGCGCCAAGGCGCGCGTGGGGCGGGTGCTGAAGGACAAGTGGAAGCTCGAGAAGCTCCTCGGCGTGGGTGGCACGGCGGCGGTGTACCTGGCGCGCCACCGCAACGGGCAGCGCGTGGCGGTGAAGATGCTCCATACGGACTTCTCCGAGGAGAGCGATCTGCGCCAGCGCTTCGTGCGCGAAGGCTACATCGCCAACAAAGTGCAGCACCCGTCGGCGCTCGCGGTCATGGACGACGACGTCGACGATGACGGCAGCGCGTTCCTCGTGATGGAGCTGCTCGAAGGGGAGACGGTGGACGCGCGGTGGAGGCGCCACGCGAAGAAGCTGCCGCCCAGCGAGGTGCTCGTCATCGCCGCGCAGGTGCTCGACGTGCTCGAGGCCGCGCACGCGGTGAACGTCGTTCACCGCGACATCAAGCCGGAGAACCTGTTTCTCACGCGCGAGGGCAAGCTGAAGGTGCTCGACTTCGGCATCGCGCGGCTGCGCGAGAGCATGTCGCGCATCCAAGTCACGCAGACGGGCATCGCGATCGGAACGCCGGCGTACATGTCGCCCGAGCAGGCGCGCGGCAGGAACGAGTTCGTCGACGGGCGCACGGATCTGTGGGGGCTCGGCGCGACGATGTTCACGCTCCTCACCGGGCGCCTCGTGCACGAGGCGGCGACCGGCAACGAGCAGCTCCTCGCGGCGATGATGCGGCCCGCGCCGCCGCTCGCGTCGCGGCTCACCGAAGCGCCCGCGCTGCTTTGCGCCGTGGTGGACAAGGCGCTCGCGTTCGAGCAGGACGCGCGCTTCGCGACCGCCGCGGCGATGAAGGCGGCCGTGACCAAGGCGTTTGCGACGCTCACCGGCGGCGAGCTGCCGAGCGTCGCGCGGCTCGCGGTGCCGGTGTCGCTCGCCGACGTCGAGGAGGCCGGCAAGCTCGGGTGGGAGAAGACCGGGCGCGCGTCCGCGATGCTCCCGCTGCCGCGGCGGCTCGGCCTGGCGCTGCGCTCGCGGTGGCGTACGGCGGCGACGGCGATGGGGCTCGCCACCGTCGTCTTGGGCGTCGTGGCGTGGAGCCTCGCGCGCCACTCGCGCGCGCCTTCGCCGCCCATCGTCGCCGCCGCGACCATGCCGCCCGCGGCGGCGCCTTCGACCGGGCCGGCCGCCGCGCCGGTTTCCACGGGGCCGGTGTACCCGTCGGGCGCGGTCGAGGCGTCCGCGCCCGACCCGTCCGCGGGCAAGCCGCCGCGCAATCGCCCGCGCGTCGCCCTGCCGCGTCCACCGGTCGACGACGACCCAGGACCGATGCGCAAGTGATGGGCGGCCTGACGCGCGCGCGCTCGTTCGGCGTCGCCGGGCTCCTCGCGATGACGTCGCCGGCCATGGCCTACGCTGAGGAGCGGCGAGATCCCGTCGCCGCCGACTACCTGTTCCGCGAGGCGCGCAAGGCCGCGCGCGCGCACGACTACGCGAAGGCGTGCCCGCTGTTCAAGGACAGCCTGCGCCTCGACCCGGGCGCCGGCGTCCTCATGAACCTCGCCGACTGCGAGGAGCACCTCGGCAACGTCGCGAGCGCGTGGCAACACTGGCGCGAGGCGCTCGACACGATGCACGGCTCGATGGACAAGCGCGCCTCGCTCGCGCAGCGCAAGATCGCTGCGCTCGAGAAGCGCCTGCCGCGCCTCACGCTGCGCCTCGACCCGGGCGCGCCGGCGGACACGGTCGTCGAGCGCGACGGCGCGCCGCTCGGGGCGTCGGCGCTGGGGCTCCCGGTGCCCGTCGATCCAGGCGCGCACACGATCGTCGTGCGCGCGCCTGGGCACGCGGACCGAACGTTCTCGATCACGCTGCGTGAGGCGGAGGCCGCCACGCAGCCGCTCGGGATCGGCGCCGCGCGGCCCGAGCGCGCCGTCGCGGCGGCGCC
>JAYVXL010000254.1:0-2125 GCA_043785185.1 Myxococcales bacterium | reverse complement strand
CGGCGGGACACTCCGGCTGGAGACTGCGGCCGGAGACGCCCTACTTCTTCTTTCGCTCCTCGCGCGCGGCTTCCGCGCGCGCGAGGACTTCCTTGAGGTAGCGCCCCGTGTGCGAACGCTCGGCGGCCGCGATCGCCTCGGGCGTCCCTACGGCGACGACCTCGCCGCCGCCGTCGCCGCCGTCGGGGCCGAGATCGATGACCCAGTCGGAGCACGCGACGACGTCGAGGTTGTGCTCGATGACGACGATCGTGTTGCCCTGGTCGCGCAAATCGGTGAGCGCCGTCAGGAGGATCTCGATGTCGGTGAAGTGCAGGCCCGTCGTCGGCTCGTCGAGGACGTAGAGCGTGCGGCCGGTGGCCTTGCGGGCGAGCTCGCGCGCGAGCTTTACGCGCTGGGCCTCGCCGCCGGACAGCGTGGTCGCCGGCTGGCCGAGCGTGAGGTAGCCGAGGCCGACCTTGCGCAGCGCCTCGAGGCGATCGAAGACGCGCGGGATCGCGTCGAAGAGCTCGAGCGCCTGATCGACGGTGACGTCGAGCGCGTCGGCGACGCTCAGGCCTTTGTACTTCACCTCCAGCGTCTCGCGGTTGTAGCGGCGGCCGCTGCACGTGTCGCACGTGACGAAGATGTCCGGCAGAAAATGCATCTCGACGCGCAGGACGCCGTCGCCCTGGCACGCCTCGCAGCGGCCGCCCTTCACGTTGAACGAGAAGCGCCCCGCCTTGTAGCCGCGCGCGCGCGCGTCGGGCAGACCGGAGTAGAGCTCACGCAGGAGCGCGAAGACGCCCGTGTACGTCGCGGGGTTCGAGCGCGGCGTTCGGCCGATCGGCGCCTGGTCGATCGAGATGACCTTGTCGATGTGGGTGAGCCCGTTCACCGCGTCGCAATCGCCGATGGGCGCCGTCGCCGAGTAGAGCTTCGCGCGCGCCGCAGGCAAGAGCGTGTCGACGATCAGGCTGGATTTCCCGCTGCCCGAGACGCCGGTGATCGACGTCATCAGCCCGACCGGGATCTCCGCCGTGACGTTCCTCAGGTTGTGCGCGCGCGCGCCGACGACGCTGACGGTGGCCTTCGTCTTCGCCTTTCTCTTGGCGGGGACGGGGAGATGCCGCTTGCCGCTCAGCCACGGCCCGGTGATCGACGCGGGGTTGGCCATCAGCTCCGCCGCGGTGCCCTCGGCGACGACGCTGCCGCCGTGCAGGCCGGCGCCGGGCCCCATGTCGACGACGTGATCGGCCGCGAGGATCGCCTCGCGATCGTGCTCGACGACGAAGACCGTGTTGCCGAGGTCGCGCAGGCGCGTCTGCGCCTCGATGAGCCGCGCGTTGTCGCGCGCGTGGAGGCCGACGCTCGGCTCGTCGAGCACGTAGAGGACGCCGACCAGCGCCGCGCCGATCTGCGTCGCGAGGCGGATGCGCTGCCCTTCGCCGCTCGACAGCGTCTGCGCGCTGCGATCCAGCGCGAGGTAGTCGAGGCCGACGTCGATGAGGAAGCCGAGGCGCGCGGCGACGGCGCGGAGGAGCGGCTCAGCGATCGCGTGCTCGCGCGGGCCGAAATTGGCGTCGGCGTCGAGCGTCGCCACGAACTCGCGCAGGCGCCGGAGCGGCAGCGAGCCGAGCTCGCTGATGTCGCGCGCGCCGAGCTTCACGCCGAGCGCCTCCGGCCGCAGCCGCCGGCCCTTGCACGCGTCGCACGTGCGCGTGACGCAGAAGCGCCCGAGCTCGTCGTCGCCGATGCCGCCCTCGCCCTCGTCGGGGTCGTCGTCGCCTTGCTCGGGGCCATCTTGGGCGAGGCGCGCGGTGAGGCGCGGCACGATGCCCTCGTACGCCTTGCGCTTGCCGGCGCCGCGCTTGGCGCGCTCGCCGGCGGTTCCCATGAGCAGCTGCGCGCGCTGCTCGTCGGGGAGCTTGTTCCACGGCACGTCGGGGCTCACGCCGAGCGCCTCGACGGCGCGCGACAGCTCGGTGGCGAGCGCGACGGAGCCGCGCCGGCCCCACGCGACGAGCGCGCCCTCGCGGAGCGTGCGTCCGCCGTCGCCCACGCACCGCTCGGGGTCGACGACCGTGCGCGCGCCCAGGCCGTCGCACGACGGGCACGCGCCGTGCGGCCCGTTGAACGAGAACAT
>JAYVXL010000253.1:0-7143 GCA_043785185.1 Myxococcales bacterium | reverse complement strand
ACGAGCGCGGCCCGCACGCCGTCAAGGGCGCCCACCGCGTCGAGGTCGCGTCGAGCACGCTCACGTGGACCAACCGCGACGCGTCGCACGTCGTCGTGCCTTCCTGCGAGTGGGCGAAGCTCGACCTCGCCGTCATCGTCTTGCGCGAGCCGGTGGCGTGGGTGAAGCCGCTCAAGGTGACGTCCGCGCCTGGGCCGGGCGGCGGCGTCCAGGCGCTCGGCTTCGGCAAATGCGTCGGCGAGACGCGCGGCGTGCACGAGCGCACGGGCGCCGTGCTGAGCAGCGAGGCCGACGCCATCGTCATCGACGTACCGCTCTGCCGCGGCGACGTGGGCGGCCCGGTCGTCGAGCGCGCCGCCGGCGATCTCGTCGGCGTCATCTCGCACCAGGACGATCCCGACGGATCGCCGCGCCGCACCACGACGGTCGTGCGCTTCGACACGGGCGTGACCAAGGCGCTCGTCGACCAGGCGAGCGCCATCGTGAACGGCGGCGACCCCGCCAAGCTCGCGCCTCTCGGCTGCGAGTAGCTGCGCTCGCGCGGCCTGCGCGTTCGGCGGCGCGTGGTAGAGTCCCGCCCCATGAGCGTCACGTCCGTTCGTGAGATCCTTCGCGGCGCGGTCGCGCCTGGGAGCAAGGTCAAGGTTCAGGGCTGGGTCCGCACGCGCCGCGACTCGAAGGCCGGCCTGTCGTTCGTGCACGTCAGCGACGGCTCGTGCTTCGACCCGATTCAGGCGGTCGCGCCGAGCGCGCTCGCGAACTACGCGACCGAAGTGCAGAAGCTCACGAGCGGCTGCGCCGTGGAGGTCGAGGGCGAGGTCGTCGCGTCGCAGGGGCAGGGGCAGAAGGTCGAGATCAACGCGACCGCGGTGCGCGTGGTCGGCTGGGTCGAGGACCCGGAGAAGTACCCGATCCAGCCCAAGGCCCACAGCCTCGAGTTCCTCCGCGAGGTCGCCCACCTTCGCCCGCGCACCAACACGTTCGGCGCCGTCGCGCGCGTGCGCCACACGATGGCGCAGGCGATGCACCGCTTCTTCACCGAGCAGGGCTTCGTCTGGGTGAACACGCCCATCGTCACGACGAGCGACTGCGAAGGCGCCGGCCACATGTTCCGCGTCAGCACGCTCGACATGGCGAACCTCCCGAAGGCGCCCGACGGTCAGATCGACTACGCCCAAGATTTCTTCGGCAAGCAGGCGTTTCTCACGGTGAGCGGCCAGCTCAACGTGGAGTCCTACTGCCTCGCGCTGTCGAAGGTCTACACGTTCGGCCCCACCTTCCGGGCCGAGAACTCCAACACGACGCGCCACCTCGCCGAGTTCTGGATGGTCGAGCCCGAGATCGCGTTCGCCGACCTCGCCGCCGACGCCGACCTCGCCGAGGCCTTCCTGAAGTACGTCGCCAAGGCGGTCCTCACCGAGCGGCCCGACGACATGAAGTTCTTCGTCGACCGCGTCGAGAAGACCGCGATCTCGCGCATGGAGAAGCTCATCGAGTCGAGCTTCGAGCGGCTCGACTACGGCGACGCGATCAAGCTGCTGCAAGCCTCGGGCAAGAAGTTCGAGTTCCCCGTCACGTGGGGCAGCGACCTGCAGACCGAGCACGAGCGCTACCTGACCGAGGAGAAGATCGGCCGCCCCGTCGTCGTCATGAACTACCCGGAGGAGATCAAGGCCTTCTACATGCGCATGAACGACGACGGAAAGACCGTCGCCGCGATGGACATCCTGGCGCCCGGCATCGGCGAGATCATCGGCGGCTCGCAGCGCGAGGAGCGGCTGGACATGCTCACGGCGCGCATGCAGAAGTTCAAGCTCGAGCCGAAGGCGTACGAGTGGTACCTCGATCTTCGCCGCTACGGCACCGTCCCGCACGCGGGGTTCGGGCTCGGCTTCGAGCGGATGCTCGTGTACGTCACCGGCCTCGCCAACATCCGCGACGCGATCCCGTACCCGCGCGCGCCGAAGACCGCCGAGTACTGAGGGCGACGCGACGCGGAGTCGCCGTCAGCGCGCCGCGTGAGACAAGCGCAGCGCGCGGCGGGCCTCGCCTTTGGCTTGCGACGCGCGCACGTCGTCGTGCTCCATGAGCAGCCGCGGGACCGGGGCCGGGGCGCCGTCGTCGCCGAGCGCGACGAACGTGACGAGCGCGTCGACGCACGGCCACCGCGCGCCGGTCCGGCTGTTTTCGCCCTCGACGACGACCTCGACCTCCATCGACGTGCGGAACGTCGCCGTCACGCGCGCGCGGAGGCGCACGACCTCGCCGACCTTCACCGGCGCCTGGAATTTCAGATCATCGACGAAGGCCGTGACGGCCATCTTGCCGCTGTGGCGTTGGGCGGCGATCGCGGCGCAGAGATCGACCCAGGCCATGATCTGGCCGCCAAAGACGTTGCCGAGCGCGTTCGCGTGCTGGGGCAGGACGTACTCGGTCATCTCGGTGATCGAGCTGGCTTGGGGGCGGGCGTCGAGGTCGGTCGTCATGGGCAGGGTCATCGCATGAAAACGGAATGAAGGTTGATTCCCATTTGGACGTCACGGCGCGAGGACGCGTACGTCCAGGTTCCACGCGCCCATCGCGCCGGCGAAGCCGTCGACGATGATCCAGTAGGTGCCGGCGTCGAGCGTGAGGTCGAGGAAGCTGCGCGGGCCTTGCAGTCCGGCGTAGCAGGCGCCCGGGACTTCGGTGCCCGGACAGGTCGGCCCGGTGCGGACCGCGAGGATCGTCGAGTAGACGGAGCCCTCCATGTCGAGCACGATCCGCTTGCGCTGGCCCAGCACGAGCCGCAGGACTTGGTCGGGCGCGCCGCCGCCGCTCGACCCTGACGCGTCGCACGAGTCGGCGAACTTGGCGCTGAGCCCCGTCGTGTCGCCGGTGAGGAAGCCGCCGCCGGGCGGGACGTCGATGGCGGCGGCGCACGTGTCCGCGAGGCCGCCGACGACGGTGGCGGCGACCGTGGGCCGCGCGAGCACGTCGAGGGAGTCGACCTGCGCGAGCGTGTCGGACAGGACGACGCGGTAGTCGCCGGCCGGCACCGCGCGCCGCCCGACGCGGACCGGGGTGGTCCCCGACGCGCACGCCAGGTTGTCACTCGGCAGGCAGCCCGCGCGATCCAGCGCCACGCCGCCGATCTCGTTGGACGGGAATCGACCGACGATGAGCACGTCGCTCGCGACGGCCAGGGGGAGCGCGTACGCCGCGTTGGGGCGGCCGGGGTTGCAGCCGTCGCGGACGCCGTCCTCGTGCGCCGCGAGGGATACCAGCGTCGGGGCGCCGTTGATGGCCGCGGGCGCCGCCGTCGCGCACGACTGGTCCGCGGGCGGCGTCGTCGGCGCCGCCGTGACGACGGTGACGCTCGCGTCGATCGGCGCCGCCGCCGCGACGCCGACGTAGTACGCGCCCGCGGGGAGCGCGCGCGCATAGACGGGGAGGGTGACGCCCGACCCGCAGTGAAGCTCGTCGGCGAGCGTCGCGCACCCGCCGGCGCGCAGCTCGACGACCGGGTCGCCGTCACCGCGCGCCGTCCGCGCGTACACGCGCACGTCGGCGGGCGCGGCGAGCGTGAAGGTGTAGACGAGCTCGCCCGTCTTCGAGGGGCATGCGCTCGGCAAGTCCTTCCGGGCGTCGATGAGCTCGACGGTGAACGGCGCGCCGAGCGTGATGGGGGTCGCCGTCGCGCACGTCTCGTTCGCGGGCTTCGTGGAGGGCGGCCGCAGGTCGACCGACAGCTCGACGTCCGCCTCGAGCTGCGTCGTCACGATGACCGCGTAGGTGCCGGGCGCGAGCCCGCGCGCGCGCGCCCGCGCGAGGCGGCCTCCCGCCGCACCGCACGCGAGCTCGGTCGTCGCCTGCCCGCACGCACCTTGGACCGCGAGCGCCACCTCGGTCCCCGCCGTCGTGGCCCACAGATCGAGATCCGCGATGCCGCCCGCGGGGATGGTCACGAGCGCCACCACGTCGTGCGCGGAGCTCGGGGACGTCACCCCGCACGTGGCCGCGTAGTCGGGCTTCGCGCCCACGGTGGGCAGCACGTACGAGCCCGAAGCGGTGATCACGGCCGCCGTCCTGCACGTGTCGAAGCGCGGCGTCACGCAGGGCTGCTCGTCGATTCGCCCGTCGCAGTTGTCATCTTTTCCGTTCGCGCAGACCTCGGCGTGCGTCGACGCGACCTGCGGGTCCGCGTCGTCGCAGTCCTTGCCGGGGGCGCAATGCGCGTCCGCGTCGCCGTCGCGATCGACGTCGCGCGGCTCGTGCGCGCACGACTGCGTCGCCTCGATGCACACGTCGAGCGTGCACGCCGAGCCGTCCTGGCACGTCTCCACCGGCCCCGCGGCGCACCCGTGCGCGAGGACGCAGCGCTCGCGACCATTGCAGAATACATGGTCGTCGCAGAGCGAGTCGTCGGGCGTGTTGCGACAGCGATGAAGGGCGGCGACGCACGCGTCGGCGGTGCAGGCCACGTGGTCGTCGCACTGCGCGTCGTCCACGCACGGCGCGCCGAGGGTCGGGTCGGCGTCGGGCGCAGCGTCCTGCGGGTGAGGCGCGGCGTCGGCCGCGTCGCTCGCCGCGTCTCCGCCGGCGTCTTGGCGCACGAGGACGTCCCGCGCCGGCGCGCCGCAGCTGGCAAGCGCGAGCGCGAGGGCCGCGACCGAGGACGCGCTGCGGCGGGCGAACGTCATCGTCCGCCGAGTCTACAGCACGAGCGTCTCGGTGTGCTCGCCCCACGCCTCGCGCAGCACGTCGGAGATCTCGCCGACGGTCGCGAGCGCCTTCACGGCGACGAGCACCAACGGCACGAGGTTCTCGGTGCCGCGCGCCGCCTCGGCGATCGCCTGAAGCGCCGCCGCGTGGGCTTTGGCGTCGCGCTTCTTGCGGACGGCCCGCACGCGCTCCACCTGCTCCTGCTCGATCGCCGGGTTGACCTTCATCACCGGCACCGGCGCGGCGTCCTGCGTGTACGCGTTCTGCCCGACGACGATGCGCGTCTTCTTCTCGAGCTCGAGCTGGTAGCCGTACGCGGTGTTCTGGATCTCGCGCTGCGGGTAGCCCTGCTCGATCGCCGCGACCATGCCGCCGAGCTCGTCGATGCGCGCGATGTACCGGTTCGCCTCTTTCTCGATGCGATGGGTGAGCTCCTCGACGGCGTAGCTCCCGCCGAGCGCGTCGACGAAGTCGGCGACGCCGGACTCGTTGGCGACGATCTGCTGCGTGCGCAGCGCGATCGTGGCGGCCTCGCTCGTCGGGAGGCCGAGCGCCTCGTCGTAGCTGTTGGTGTGGAGCGACTGGCAGCCGCCCAGCACCGCCGCGAGCGTCTGCACGGTGACGCGCGCGATGTTGTTGAGCGGCTGCTGCGCCGTGAGCGTCATGCCCGCCGTCTGGCAGTGGAAGCGCAGGGCCTTGGCGCGCTCCGACTTCGCCCCGAAGCGCTGCTCCATGATCTTCGACCACATCCGGCGGGCGGCGCGGAACTTCGCGACCTCCTCGATGAGGTTGTTGTGCACGTTGAAGAAGAAGGACAGCTGCGCGCCGAACGTGTCGACGTCGAGCCCGGCAAGAACCGCGGCCTGCGTGTACGCGATGCCGTCGGCGAGCGTGAACGCGACCTCCTGCACCGCGTCGCACCCCGCCTCGCGGATGTGGTAGCCGCTGATCGAGATCGTGTTCCACTTTGGGATGTCGGTCGCCGCGAACGAGAAGATGTCGTTGATGAGCCGGATCGACGGGCGCGGCGGGTAAATATACGTCCCGCGCGCCATGTACTCCTTGAGGATGTCGTTCTGGATCGTCCCGCGGAGCTTTCCGCGCGGGACGCCGTTCTCCTCGGCGACGGCGATGTAGAGGCAGAGCAGGATCGCGGCCGTCGCGTTGATCGTCATCGACGTCGAGATCTTGTCGAGGGGCAGACCGCCGAGCAGCGTGCGCATGTCACAGAGCGAGTCGATCGCCACGCCGACGCGGCCGACCTCGCCGAGCGCGCGCGGATCGTCGGAGTCGCGGCCCATCTGCGTCGGCAGGTCGAACGCGACGGAGAGGCCCGTCTGCCCTTGCTTGAGGAGGTAGTGGTAGCGCTCGTTCGACTCCTTCGCGGTGCCGAAGCCGGCGTACTGGCGCATCGTCCAGAAGCGGCCGCGGTACATGTTCGCCTGCACGCCGCGCGTGAACGGCGGGCGCCCGGGGACGCCCAGGTCCGCGGCGGCGTCGAAGCCCTGGGCCTCGAGATCGTCGGGGCCGTAGAGCGGCGCGGCGTCCGTTTGACCGGCGAGCGTGCCGATCCGCGGTCGCGGCGGGTCCTTCGCCTCGACCGGTCCGAGGGTGCCTTCCTGCCAAGCCTTGCGGAGGTTCGCGTAGTCCATCTTGAGGACTCGCGTTCTAGCACGAGGCTCCGTCAGCCGCGCTCGGCCCGCTCGGTCCGCTCGCGCACGATGCGCGCGAGCGCCTCGCCGGCGGCGCGCGCGAGCTCCTCCATCCGGCGCGTCGCGATCATCGTCTCCCCGAGCTCGTCGGCGAGCACGAGGACGCTCGCGCGCCCGAGCACCATGACGCACGCGACCGCCACGTCTCGGCTCGCGTACCCCATCACGCGAAGGATTGGGTCGTGCGCCGCGGAGGGCTGAAGCGGCCCCAAGTACGCGCCATGCGTCTCCGCGTAGGCGAGCGCGCTCGGCAGGGAGGTGGGGATGGTCACGTCGTGCATCGCGCCCGGGTCCCCCAGCTCCGGCGTGCACGACCAGCCGACGAACGCGCCCGGCTTCACGATGAACAGCGCCACCTTCCGCGCGACGTGGCGCGTCCCCTTGAGAAGGAGGGCGAGGACGCCGTCGCGATCGCGCGCGGTGCGGAGCTCGGCGAACACGGCGCCCGCGTCGGCGTAGAAGCCGGGCGGCGCGGCGGGCGGCGGCTGGCTCCTGCGCGGCGACGCGGCCGGCGGCGACGACGCGAAATTCGGCGGCCGCCGCTCGGTGTTCGGCGGCGGCGGGACGGACTCGGCCGGCGGCGGGATCAGCGTCGTCGGCCCGCGCACGTGGATGACGCGCTCGAGCGCGTTCTCGAGCGCGTCGCTCAGGCTGTCGCCGGGTGCGATCGGCGGCTGCATCTCCTGATCCGCGAGCAGGAGCGCCGGGCGCTGGCTCGGCGTCGGCG
>JAYVXL010000252.1:0-2128 GCA_043785185.1 Myxococcales bacterium | reverse complement strand
GGATCAGGCGAGCAAAGAGTTCGCGACCCGGCGCATGAACCGCGCCATCGCCAAGGCTTTCGAGGGCCGCAAGGTCGACGATGTCGCCAAGGAGGTCGCTGGCTGATGGCAAAGGTCAAGTTCATCGGTTACGGCGAGGCGGAGGCCGAGGTCGGCATGACGCTGCTCCAGGTCGCCCAGAAGGTCGGCGCGCCGGAGGGCTACGCGTGCGGCGGCGTCTGCGCGTGCTCGACGTGCCACGTCTACGTGCACAAGGGCGCGGCGCTCCTCAGCGAGATGGAGGACGAGGAGAACGACATCCTCGACAAGGCGTTCGACGTGCGCGCCTCCTCGCGCCTCGGCTGTCAGTCCAAGATCGAGAAGGACGGCGAGCTCGAGGTGGAGATCACCCTGGAGAGCTTGCAGGCGTTCGAGAACGAGCACCCGGAGCATCGCGGCAAGTTCGTCAAGCGCCGCTGAGGCTCAACGCGACGCGTGGCTCGCGGGGCGCCGCCGCGCTGAGGCTCAACGCGACGCGTGGCTCGCGGGGCGCCGCCGCCCGTCACTCGCCGGGGTTCGTCTCGATCAGCGTCGGCGCGACGATCAGCTCGGCGCCCACCACCTCGCCCTTGAGCTCGTACACGCTCACGATGCCGTCTCCGTCGAGATCGCCGCGCGCGATCGCCCTGAACCCGCTCGCCGTCGCGGTGTACTCGTACTGGTAGTACTGCGGCTGGGAGAGCGAGAAGCCGAGGCACGCGAAGCCGGCGTGCGCCGCGTCGTCGCGCGTCCAGTCGGCGGGGCTCGACGGGTATTTGAGCGCCTTCACCATCGTTTCCGTCTCGGGCACGCGGCGCGTGGCCGAGGGGCAGACCTTTCCGTCGCGCGCGTACGCCTGCTTGGCGAGGGAGCCGATCTGCGAGAGCGAGTTGCGCGCCTCCATCTCCTTTGCGCTCGAGATGTATTTGCGGACGCCGTAGATGGACGAGACCGCGAGCACACCAACGACGAGGCCGATCGCCGGCAAGACGACGACGAGCAGGACGAGCCCGAGGCCCCAGCCGCCCTTCTTCGGCGGCGGCGGGTACTGTCCGGGATGCGGCGGGTACGGGTATTGGGGCTGGTTCACTGGGGCTCCGTCCGTTCGGGATCGTCGCGGGTCGCGCTCCGTCGGTCGAGCGCTTCCATCCGCGCCCACCGCTTCGCGAGGTAGGTTCGTACCACGTCGCCCGCGAGGGCGAGGTGATCCATGTGGTCCTTCGCCGTCTCGCCCTTGAAGCCGAACGCGTGGAGCGCGCCCGCGTCGGCGCGGTACACGAGCTCCATACCGCGCGCGTTCTTTTCGGCGAGCGGCGTGCGCGCGAGGCCGACGGCGTCGAGCAGCGCGCCGGCGGACTCCGTGCTGCTCGCGTAGTCCGGCGTCTTGATGGCCGAGTGCGTGAGGACCATGAGCTTGCGCTTCGCCTTGGCATCGTTCGCGAACGCGATGAACGGCTCGAGCATCCGCCCGTCCGGTTTGTGCTCCTTCGTATAGGCGGTGTGGATGCTGTCGAGGAGCAGGAGCGCGTCGATCTTCTCGGCGTAGCCCTGGCGGAGGATCTTCGCGACGGCGCCGAAGCCCGCCGAGAACGAGACGACTCCGAGGCGGCGCAGGTGAAGCGGCGTCCCCACCGACTGGCCGAGCTTGCCGAGCACCTCGTCGATCCACCGCCCGAAGCGCGCCGGATCGCGCAGCGCTTCTTCGTACGGCGCGCTGCCGAGGCCAAACGCGGCGCTGATGACGACGGCCTTGAGCCCTGCCTTGCGCCAGTCCTTCTCGCTCATCATTCCGGCGTGGAACTGGAAGACCACGTCGACGCCGCCGCCGTCCTTCGCAAAGTCGACCTTCGGCACCAGATAGGGCGCGAAGCTCGCGCCGCGCCATTTCGGCTCGAGCTCGACGACGTCCGGGTGGAACGTGTCCTCCTCCGGCACCGCAGGCGCGGGACGCGCGGCCAAAGGCGCCGGCGGCGCGGCGGGCGGTGCGCGGTGACAGGCGATCGCGGTCGCCGACACGAGCACGAGCACAAGGGCGAGCCCTACCGGCCGGCGCGCCACGTCAAATGCGCAGGCCGGGCGCGGGGAAGCGCGCGCACACCTCGCGCACCTC
>JAYVXL010000251.1:0-7150 GCA_043785185.1 Myxococcales bacterium | reverse complement strand
TCTTCGCGTCCCTCGAAGCCCTGTCGGCACGGGAACGGAAAGGTTGCGTCGATTCGACGTCCTCGCATCGCGATCCTCATCGAGTTGGACCACCTCGCAGAGAGGTTTCCCAACCGCTGGTCGCGTGCCGCGTTTGCCGCAGCCGCGACCCTCGCCAAGGGGCCCGATCCACCCCACCTCATCGAGCTGCTCAACCGCGTCGACTTCAGGTTGCGCCAACTACCGCCGCCGCGCGCAGACTGAGTGAGGGCGTCTACCGCGGAAGCATCGGCGCGAGCATCGACTGAGTCTCGTCGAGCCTAGCGACCCATCCCGCCGCGGTGTGCCGCTCGGCGCCGTGCACGAGCGTCGTCGCCACGGCGATCACCCGACGGGTGGTACTTGTCGGCCTTCCCATCGAGCAAGGCGACGAACTGCCGTGGTGCTCGATGCGAACGAGGTCCACATCGGACAACAGGCGGAGGGCTGGCCGACGCAGCGGCGCATCGGGCTGCAGACGGGGCTGAGCGAGCGGCAGGTGCGGCGCGTCGTCGAGAGCCTCGTGACGCGCGGGTACCTCGCGGTGCGCGTCGTGAGCGAGCTGCCGACGGGCGAGGCTGGGCGTGGTCAGCGCGTGCTGTACCGGCGAGGTCCGCGCCTCGAGGGCCGCGTCGCCGGCGGACACGACGACCGGACGCGTGCTACTGCGAGCGGACGTGGTGACCGGACGTCGGTTGGGGGTGGCGGTCGTGATGACCGGACATCGGCCGGACGGGGCGGACACGATGACCGGACACGAGGGGCGTTCGCCGGACACGGTGACCGGCGATTTGCGGACATGGTGTCCGTTAAGGGATCTGAAATTAAAGAAATCTCAGAGCGCGCGGGCGCGCGCGAGAGCCGGGAGGGGACGGAGCGGGAGCGGGAGAACGCGGAGGGGGCGACGCGGGTGTTAGAGGCACTCGGTGACGCTGAGACACGGGCCCGGAGTGCGCGGCTGCCAGTAGACCCGGTCCGCGCGACGTTCGTGCCGCTCTGCGCTGGGCTAGAGCCACAAGGGACCCCGGACGGCGTCGACGCCAGAACCCCGGACGACCGCGCACCTAATTTGTTCGCGCCGCGTCGATAAGAGTGAACGCGCGGTGGATCGCGGCGCTCGTCCTTCGCGCGCGCGCAGTCGCTCGCGTGGCGCACGCGATGCGTGACGAGACCCCCGTTTGCCTTGCAATCGGTGAAGGAATGTCACGAAACGGGCTCGACGAAGGGTTGCTCGTCAGAATCGCTTGTGTACCATCCCAACTCGATGGGGATTCGCGTGCTGGTCGTCCAGAACGATCCGGTGATGGGGAGACTTCTGCGCGATGCGCTCGTCGTCGACGGCCACCTCGCCGAGACGGCGCGTTTCCCTGAAGCGCTCGACCATGCAATCGCGTACCGGCCGGAAGCGATCGTCCTCGATTGGCCGGAGCGGTCGCGGGAGGCGCGGGAGCTCTGCGTTGCCTTACGCAAGCGCGCCGTGTACGGGGTCCTCGTCACGAGCGTGAGCGCCTCGCGCGAGCACCTGCGAGATGTTTTCGAGTCCGGCGCCGACGACGTCGTGCAGCAACCGTACGAGCTCGACGAGCTCCTCTTGCGGGTCGTCGCCGTCGCCCGTCGTGCGCACGCGGCGGTCCACGGCGAGGACGCGCTGCGCGTCGGCGCGATTCGCATCGAGCACGGCCAGGTGCGCGTCGACGAGCGGCCGGTGGAGACGACGCAGCGCGAGATCGCGATGCTCACGCAGCTCGCGCGGCGCGCGAACCGAACGGTGACGACCACCGAGCTGGGCATGCTCGTGTGGGGACGGCGCGCGCCGACGAGCAACGCGGTGGTCGCTCACGTGAACCACCTGCGCTCGAAGCTCGGGCGCGCGGCATCGCAGCTCCGGACCGTGCGCGGCGTCGGTTACCTGCTGTCGTCTCAGGGAGGGAACGAGGATGACCGAAATCGCAGACGCTCCTGACGACGGCGCAACGGAGAACGCGATCCGACGCGAAGCCTTGCTGCTCGGAGTCGCGCGCCTGAAGTTGCGCGTCGAGGTGTGCTTGCGCCGCGACCGGACGAGCGACGAGTACCGCGACGCGCTCGCGAGCTGCCTCGACGACGTCGACGAGATCGTGCGGGCGGTGTCCGCGCTCACGGCCCATCGTTCGCGACCACGGCGCTGAACGCGTGCTGGGCCGCATCATGCGCGCCTCGATATGACGAAACATCACGGAGTCGAATGAGTCGCGTCACGCGTTGACGAACTCTCCGGCGTCGGGCTGTCATGGCGACCTCAACGCGACGAGGAGGTCACGATGACGACGGTGATGGCGCGTGAGGGACGATGGGCCCGGGGCGCGGACGTTCCCAGCGGAACAGATGTGCCCACGATCACCGCGAACCGAAAGCGGCTCGATCGGGACGCACCCAACCTCGCGTTCACGATCGCGTCGCGGAAGCGCTTCGTCGAAGTGATCCTCGCGAGCGACAAGGCGCTCTTCGATCCCGGCAACGCGTCGCAGCGCACGCCGCACAACTTCTTCGCGAGCCGCGCGTTCGGTCTCACGCACATGAGCGGCCCCGACGCGACGTACATCGTACCGACCGCGGTGCTCCGCGCGTTCCTCGAGAGCCAGCCGCGTCCACGGGAGATATTCTTCACGGCGATCGCGTGCGACGACGAGGAGGGGCACGGTCCCGTGCTCGCGCAGCCGCTGGTCCAGCTCCTCGTAGGCGCGCCGTCGGTGCCGCTCGCGGCCGACTACACGGTGCAGGGTCTGGCTCGCTCCTTCGGTATGGCCCTCGATCGCCTGGTGCGCCACGAGGGAACACCCGCGCAGGCGGCCGCGTTCGCTGCGACTTCCGGCCCCTCTGCAGGCGTCGCGCCCGTGGCGTCTCGCTGGGAGGCGACCGGCACCATTCGCGTGCCCGTCTCCTCCGGGCAGAGCGACGAGGAAGAGCCCCTGCCCGCCATTGCCGAGAGTCTCGACGCGGATGGGTTCGATCGGGACGAGCCGGCCGCGGCCGCGTCCTCGTACCCGACCTCGTCCGGCTCGTACGGCGACGACGAGCAGGTGTCCGACGGAGAAGCGGTCGGGGCCGCGATGTCCGACGCCGACTACGACGATGGCTTCGGTGTGGACGACGATGGACCGGGGGGCGCCGAGCCCGCCGAGCTGCCCGACGACGACTACGCCACTTCCTACGGAGACGAGGCGGATCTCGCACCGCAGGGATCGAGCGAAGCGATGGACGCGGCGCCGACGAACGGCGCGCCCGTGCTCGCACCCGCCGCCGCGCGCGTCCAGGCGCCCACCGCGGCGCAGCTCGGGGCCGTGCTCGCGCGCGTCGCGGCGACGCTGGACGGCCACTCGCTCTACACGATGGCGCGACGCTCGGACGCGGGCCTCCGGTTCGGCATCGGCGCGTTCGATCAGCGCTCGGGCGCGCTCGGCGCCATGTTGTCGCAGATGAAGGTCGCCGATGGGGCAGCGTTCGCGCGCTTCTTCGGCGACGCGGCGGACCAGCTCCTGGCAGTGACGACGGCGAGCACTCCGCAGGCACGCATGGCCGACGTCGGAGGGAGGCCGCTCGGCGATCCGGCATGGACGCAGCGCTTCGCGGCGGCGGGCGCGCATCCGCCGTTCGTGCGCGCGGAGAACGAGGCGATCGTCGCGAGCGTGCTCACGCCGCTCTGGCCCATCGCGGCGGGCCTCGGCCTCACGAGCGCGCGCGCCGTCGCCGTCCTCCTCGTCCTCGGCATCCACATGGGCCCGCAGGAAGCGGCGGTCTGGCTCACCGAGCGTCTCGCCCCCGCCCACACCGACGCGCAGGTCGGCAGCACGCTCGCGGCGATCGGTGCGCCGGACGTCGGATCCTTCCAACGGCAGGCGGGGCTCGCGCCGAGCGGCCGCATCGATCCCGAGACGAAGGCGGCGCTGACGGCCGCGCTCCGGAGCCTCGGCGCCACCTCGCCGCTCCCCGTCCTCACCCCCGCGCAAATGCTCGACGCCGTGCGACGACACGCCGGTCACGGCGGCGTCGCACACAAGCTCGCCGCGTTGATGGCCGACAGCGCCCTCGTCGAACAACCGCGGTGAGGCCCTCATGACCACCGATATCTGGAGCCGCCGCGTGGACGACGTCGGAAACGCGCTCGTCGCGTCGAAGGCGTACAACCAGCTTCCCGTCGCCGAGCAACGCGACGTCAGCGACGCGTTCGCGAAGGTCGCCCGTTACCTCGCCGTCCCGGGCGACGTTGGCTCGTTTTCGCGTCAGCTCGCGCCGGATCTTTCGAGCCTGAGGTCCGGCGGCGGCAGCGGAGGCGGAAGCGCGCCGAGCGGCGGGGGCGACGTGCAAAGCGGGCCGGGATCGTTCGGCGGCGGCGCACCGGCGCCTTCGGGCGGCTCGAAGTCCGGCGCGTCTCCCAGCGGCGGTTCCCCACCGCCCGCCGGAGGGGGAGGACCGGCCAACCGGGTCGGCGACGTCACCAAGGCGACCTTGAGCGCCATCGACTTTCCGAGCTTCGTCGCGTCCCTCATTCAGGGCACCTTCCAGGCGATCGTCGACGCATCCATCCAGCAGATGGAGGCCTACGCCACGCTCCTCAAGAACGCGGCGCTCACCGTCGACCAGTTCATGAAGGACAACGTCACGGACGGAACCGCCCGTGACTACTTGAGCGACCGCTTCGGCAACGTGTTCGAGCGCGACACGAGCGGAAACCAGCCGCGCCTTCGCGTGAAACAGACCGGGGGCGGCACCGACGGGGAGCTCCCGTCGTTCTTCAAGGGCCTGGGCCTCGATACGCCGGCGTCGCTCGACGACGACACCGTGGAGAGCACCGTCGTGCCGGCGACCCGGCGCATGCTCGCCGAGCAGCGGCAGCAGACGCTCTCGACGATGGTCCTCATGGGGATCAACCGCATCGTCGTGTCCGACGGCGAGATCTCCGCGAAGCTGCAATTTCACATCGACGCCAGCGAAACGACGCAGATGCGTTTCGACCAGCAGAAGTCCTCCGGCATGAACATGTCGGGGACCGCGGGTCGCAACCCCTTCGGCGCGCAGGGCATCATGGTGAACACCGCGAGCCTGAACGCGCAGAGCGCGCTCAACGTGCGCGCGGATCTCGTCGGCAACGTCGTCGTGCGCTTTCGGAGCGAGACCTTCCCGCTCGAGCGCTTCGCGGACTCGGCCGCGATCCAGCTCATCAACTCGCGCGCCAAGGTGCCGCCTCCCGCCGCGGCCCCTGCGTCCGGCGCGGCGGGAGGATCGGGAGCGGCAGGCACGCCATCCGCATCGATGTCGCCCGCGCCGCCCGCCTTCGCGCCCGCACCTGCGGCGACGCCTGCGCCCGCACCGCCTGCCACCACCGGCGGCGCCGCCGCAGGCCCCAAGGCGCAATCGTTCGACGATCTCTGGAGCGCGGGGTGACCCATGTCGTCACCGACGCTCGACGAAACCCTGCTCGCGCTCCTCGGAGCCGTCGCGCCGCCGGACGGCGGGGGGATCGTCGTGACCGAGGTCGACATGGACGTCCCGCTCGAGGCCTCCATGGCGGTGGAGGACGGCGAGCTCGTGGTGCGCGCGACCGTGCCGCATTCGCGCTGGGTGAGCGGCTTCTTGCCGCGCGTGCACCTCGCGCATCTGCACATGGAGCTCGTGGACGATGGGTGAGAGCTTCTTCGCTGTCGAAGACTTCATCCAGTCGATCCTGTCGCAGCTGGATCGCGTGCAGGACGCGCTGCGCATGAAGGCCGTGAACCGCCCGCTGACGTACGCGCTCAAGGACTTCTCCCTGGACTTTCACGTGTTCGGGGACGTGGACGCCAACGGCATCGTGCGGTTCCGACCCGCGGGCGCGAACGAGGCGGGCTCCAGCACGTTGCGCCTCGGGTTCACCACGATCACCAAGCCCATGATCGAAGAGAACACGATCTCGATGGCCGCCTCGCGCAGCCCGACCTTGGAGGAAGCGGGGCTCGCTCCCGAGGAAGCGCGGCGTCTCGAGGGGCTCGGCGTGAGGACGACGTCGCAGCTGGACAAGCTCCAGCGCGCTGCCGGCTCGAGCACGGTGTCGCGTTGGGCAGGAGTTCCGCAGACGCGCCTCTCCGACGCCCTCCGCAATGGCCAACCGAAGATCCACAACGTGCAGGTCGGGACCAAGCACGGTCCCTCGCCCGTCGGGTCGCGTCCCTCTGCCCCGCCTCCTCCGCCTCCGCGCGTGTCGGCCCCGCCGACGCCGGCGTCAGGGCCTTTTCGACCACCGTTGACGCCGCCGCGTCCGGTCGCGGGAGGGCTGCCGCGCCAGGTGAAGCTCGGAGGCGCCAATTTCCCGGACGTGCTCCGCGCGAAATTCGACGACCAACCCGTCGACGTCGCCCGATCGAGCGACGACGAGATTGTTCTGCACGTGCCCGAGAACGCGCCCTCCGCAGGCACGCTCGAAATCACGTTCGCCGAGGGCGACGTTCGGACGTTCGAGATCGCGTTCGACGACGATCACGGCTCGAACGGCCGCGCAGCGAGCCCGCCCGGAGACGATCTCTGGGGAGGCGGGGCGTCATGACGTTCGCCCTCGGCCTGCAAGTGACGCTTCGCGCCGGCGAGATGCCGGGGCACGTCCCCGCGCACGTCGATCAACTGGTGGGGGCCGAGCGCCCGGCGGTGCGCATCGACGGCGGTGTGCTCGACCGCGCCCTTGCGCGCTTCGGCGGCGCGTTCCGCGCGACCAGCGTCTACCCGGCGCAGCGGTCGTTCGGACACGTCGGCGCGCAGCGCGCGAACTACGACGATCGCGAGCACGCGCACGGCCTCTCGCGCACCATCCGCATCCGCCTCGAGGATCCGCGACGGTCGAAGGACGCCCTCGCGGCCGTGCGCGAGGTCGCGACCGTGGAGCACGCGCGAGCCGAGACCCTCGCCACGACGCCGCCCGCGACGCAGGCCGAGACCGCGTGCGCGCCGCTCCCCGGGTACGAGATCGTCCGCGCCGGCCACGCACTCACCCACGACCCCGGCGACGAGCGCGTCGTCGTCGCGATCGTCGACAGCGGCGTGGCGATGGGTCACCCCGAGCTGCGCCGCAAGCTCCTGGCGGGGTACGACACGGTGGACCTCGGCTGGGGGAAGGTCGGCGACCTGC
>JAYVXL010000250.1:0-2132 GCA_043785185.1 Myxococcales bacterium | reverse complement strand
TCGCGCTCACCTTCCAGTTCACGCGTACGACGCATCGGCTCATGATGGTGAAGGTCGACTGGGCCGGCGCGGCCCCCAAGAAGAAGAACTAGGAGGAGCCAGCTTTGGGCGCAGTATTAGCCGCACGCATGGGGGACAACGTCGGAGGGCACTCCTCCGGCTTTTGGGCCTGCCTCGGGATGATCGGGAGCCTCATTCTGGGCGCGGTCATTGGCGTGCTCATCGTCGCTGCCGTCATCGCGTCCGGAGGTGCGCTGCTCGTCGTCGCCGCAGCGGTCGCGGGCGCGATCTGCATCACCGCCGCGGCCGGCGCGGCCGGCGAGCGCCTCGGCGAGGCGTACGACAACGACAACGTCAGCGGCGACCCCTGCAGCAAGATTGTCATGGGGTACCCCACGGTCTGGATCGAGAACATGCTCGCCGCGCGCATGACCGACCCGACCTTGCTCTGCAAGATCACGAAGACGCCCGCCGCCATCAAGCAAGGCAGCGCGGATGTCTACATCGGCAAGCTCCCCGCCGCGCGCCACAACGACACCGTCACGTGCACGGGCAAGATCCTCCCCACGACGCAGCACACGTTCATCGGCGGGCCTACCGCCGACAGCGGCGCGCCCTATCAGGCGACGCTCGCCAGTCAGCTTCACGACGCCGGCACTTTCCTCGAAGAGGTCGCCAAGTGGTCGGGCTACGCCGCGCTCGCGCTCGGCGGCGCTGCGGTCATCGCGGTCGGCGTCGCGGCGGGCTTGGCCGCGTCCGCCGCGGGCGCGGGCCTCACCGCGGCGTTCGGCGCCGGCACGCTCGCGGCGATTCCCGGCGCGCTCGGCCTGGGCGCCGGCCTCCTCGGGAGCATCGGCGGCGCGAAAGGTGGCGCCGCGATCGGCGGGCTCATCGACAGCGCGGCCGGGTACACAGACGGACGCTTCTCGCACTTCACCGGCACGTGGGGCGGCATCGCGGGCGGGTTCGCGGGCGGCAAGGTCGCCGAGTTCGGCCTCGAGGTGTCGCCCCTCGGCGGCAAGTCCGCCGAGGGCGGCGTCCAAGAGGGCACGACCGCCGGTGACATGGCGAAGGTGGGCGACGGCGGGAAGGTCGACGTCGTCGAGCCCGCGCGCGTCGAGACGACCGAGCCGGTGAAGACGGAGACCGTCGAGCCGGTGAAGACGGAGACCGTCGACCCGGCCAAGACGGAGACCGTCGACCCGGCCAAGACCAAGACGGAGACGACCGATCCGGCCAAGGATCCTACGAAGACGGAGACGACCGATCCGGCGAAGGATCCTACGAAGACGGAGACGACCGATCCGGCAAAGGATCCTACGAAGGTCGAGGACCCCGCGAAGGTCGAGGACCCGAACGCCGTCAAGGAGCCGCTCACCCCGCGCGCGGAGGAAATCGTCAAAAAGCTGAACCCGCAGCTGCAGGAGGACATCGCGGCGTCCCCGAAGCTTCGCGAGCAGCTGAACGAGCTTGCCAACCGTGGCAAAGACTCGTGGGACGTCGAGTCGGACCCGGCCATGCAGGGCGCCCACGCCGATCGTACCGCAGGCAAGATCAAGCTCGGAAACGGCTACGACGACGTCGGCGTGCTCGCGCACGAGGTCGGCCACGCGAAGTACGATTTCAAGAACGTGCCGCCCGATCCGTCGATGACGGGGGACCAGTACGTCGAGGCGAATCTGAAGGCGAGCCTCATCGACGAGGGCCACGCCAAGTTCAACGAGTTCGAGATCCGGCAGGACATCCTCGACCACGGCGGGCGCGACATCGGCAATCGCGGCGCTCCGGAGGCCCAGGAAATCTACGATTCGTATCGACGCGGCGAGATCACGAAAGACCAGGCGATCGAGAAGCTCGGGGACGGCTTCGGCGACCTCAAGACCAGCACGACCGGTGAGACGTACCGGGAATACTACTCGAAGGGCCCGCGCGACTATTGGGACAAGACGTACGAGCCGTGGCTCAAGGCGCAGCAGGCGCGGCAGGCCGGCGCGCAGGGCGGCGGCGGCAAGGGCGGCGGCGGAGCCAGCCCCGCGGACGCGACGATCGGCGAGAAGCCATGCTCGACGTGCGACGGCGCAGCCGAAGCGCCAAAGGCGAGCGAGGTCACCGCTCCGAAGGAAGGCGCGACC
>JAYVXL010000249.1:0-2140 GCA_043785185.1 Myxococcales bacterium | reverse complement strand
AGATCGCCAAGGTCTACGAGGAGGGCTGGCGCCTCGGCCTCAAGGCGGTCGCGCTCTACCGCGACGGGTGCAAGGCGTCGCAGCCGCTCTCGACCTCCAGCAAGGAGAGCAAGGACGACGCAAAGGTCAAAAAAGACCAGGATGCCAAGGACGCGGCCGCGGCGAAGTCCGTGTCCGACACGATGCAGCCGGGCCTCTCCCCGATGCCCGCGAGCACCGAGGCGCAGGACGCGCAGCAGCTCGTTTTGCCGCTGACCCGCCCGCACGGCATCCGCGTGCGCCTGCCGCGCAAGCGCCATGGCTTCACGCAAGAGGGGCGCGTCGGGGGCCACAAGATCTTCCTCCGCACCGGTGAGTACGAGGACGGCACGCTCGGCGAGATCTTCATCGACATGCACAAGGAGGGCGCCGCCTTCCGAAGCCTGATGAACTGCTTCGCGATGAGCGTGTCGATCGGCCTGCAGTACGGCGTACCGCTCGAGACGTACGTGGAGCAGTTCACGTTCACCCGCTTCGAGCCGCAGGGCTCGGTCGAGGGTCACCCGAACGTCAAGCTCGCGACGTCGATCGTCGACTACCTGTTCCGCGTCCTCGGCATCGAGTACCTGAACCGGTACGATCTGGCGCACGTCAAGCCCGAGGGCGAGAACGTGTCGGTCGACGAGCGCAAGACCCCGTACCGCGAGGTCGAGGCGGCGCCCATCTCGGCGCGCGACATGGGCTCTCGCGATCACGGCCGCGATCTCGGCCACCTCTCGAGGACGTCGGAGATGCCGGCGCTCTCGCACACCAAGGAGGCGGTCGCGCGGTCGGCCTCCATGAGCGAGGGGCTCGAGCGCAGCCAGCACAAGGCCGTGCTTCCGGGCGTCGAGACCACGATGGCGAGCTCGGCGCAGGCGAGCGCGCTCGACGCGCAGCTCGAGGAGATGATGGGCGACGCGCCGGTGTGCGACGTGTGCGGCCACATCACGGTGCGCAACGGCGCTTGCTACAAGTGCCTCAACTGCGGCAACAGCATGGGCTGCTCCTGATCGGTCGGGACGTGCCGGTCTGAAGCGAAGGCCTCGCGGGAAACCGCGGGGCCTTCGTGTTTTGTAGGCCGGCGGCGAATTCGTTAGCGAGCGAACGATTCGGCGTCGGTCGCGGCGAGGATGCGTTTGGCCCCCTCGATCGCCGCCGGGAGCGGGGCGAACGCCCGCGGTCCCGCTCCGACCGCGCCCATGTACAGCGTGTGGACGCCGTGGGCGAAGCGCACCGCGCGGACGAGCGAGCACTCGGCGAGGAGCGTCGGGTCGGGCAGCGCGGCGGCGATCATCTCGGCGTCGACATGCGCCGCGGCCGACGCGGCGACCACACGCCCGCGGTCGTCGGACAGGACGATGGCCTCGAGGTCGGCGCCGCTCCGGCACGCGGAGAGGAGGTGGTCCAGCGCCTCGGTCCGAACCGCCGAACGCCGGGCTCTGCGATCTCGCACCATGGGGCGATCGTGACCGGGAGGCGGTACGGCGATCAACTTTTCGGCTCCCCACCCGGCTACTTTTTGCAGCCGAGGGCCGCTTTTTGTCCCTGCGCGCGCGCCAACCCGAGGAAATGAGGCAGAGGCGGGAGGAGGGAGCGAGCGGCCTGCCGCTTGCTTTAGGTGAGTCACCATGAAGCCCAGCTCCGGAGCGCGCCTCAAGTCGTTCGCCCTCGCGGTCGAGGTCCGGCTGCCCGCGGAGGGCCGAGCCTTCGGGGCGCTCGCGCGGCGGCTCACGACCGATGGGGTCTTCGTCTCGACGTTCCATGGCGTTCGCGAGGGCGCGCGGGTCATCCTCGAGCTGTCCTTGTCGAGCGGACCGCTCCTCGTGAACGGCGTCGTCGCGCGCGCGGGGACGGCCACGAGCGCGGGCTTCTCGGTCGCGTTCACGAACGTGCCCCTCCAA
The DNA here is from genome assembly GCA_043785185.1 of Myxococcales bacterium. GTDB lineage: Bacteria > Myxococcota_A > Polyangia > Polyangiales > Polyangiaceae > JANYHK01. Next base: position 218 of record JAYVXL010000249.1, on the reverse strand, counting down.
GATCTCGCGCGCCTCGCCGCGGCGAGCGGCGGGGGAGCGCAAGCGAGGGCGTAGGCTCGGCGCGGACGGCTACTTCGGCGGCGTGGTCGGCGCGCACGTCGACACGCCCGCGCCGACGATGCGAAAGCCGATCTGCGATTTGACGACGCCGAGCGTGTTGTCCGTGGCTGCCTTGAGGCGCGTAACGTCCGTCGAGTCGTTCGGATTGACCTGGCGAT
>JAYVXL010000248.1:0-7193 GCA_043785185.1 Myxococcales bacterium | reverse complement strand
CTCGTACACCGCGCCCATGCCGCCCATGGCGATGCGGCGGACGACCAGGTAACGCGACGCGAAGAGGGTGCCGTCGGAGAGCTGCAGGGACATGATCGCGAGCCTCGTGCACCCTAGCATGGCGGGCGCCCACACGGTCCGCGCCAGGCTCGTCGCGAACCCCCCGCCCGGGGCATCTCGCTCCCCTGACCGATTGCCGCAGCGCGCCGTCGTGCATCTTGGGGTGCGGCGGCGAGCTCGGCACAGGCGCGGTCGGACGCACCCTCTCGCGGGCGTCGTGCGACCGGGCGACACCTGGCCCTGAAGAAGCCCCGCGACCGACCATTTCCCCTACGCCGGCTCTTCCCCCGGTTCCGGCCCCAGCAGGTCCACCTCGGCCCACACGCCATCCAGATCCAACCGCATACCCTCACACCCGGGCACGTCGTCGATCACACCGTCCGTCACGTCGAGCGCGTGTACGTAGCGCTTGTCCGCGCCCAGCTCGAGGATCTCCAGGCTCCGCAGCGCCGGATCGACCAGCCAGTACCAGCGGATACCGAAGGCCGCGTACTCCTTCAGCTTCTCCACCCGATCGCGGCGCCCGTCGCGCGGCGAGGGCGACACGATCTCGATCGCCAGGTCGGGCGGCGTGGTGATCAGCGCGGCGCGCGACGGCAGGCGGCTCCCCGAAAAGAAGGCCGACGCGTCGGGCATCCGCCCGTGGCCGGGCGGCCTCACGGCGTACTTCGCGCCCGAGCTGAGCACCAGGCCTCCCCGCGGGGCCACCCAGTTGCCCACCATGCGAAGCAACGAGCCGACAATCACCTCGTGAACGGGGCTCGGCACCTCTTCCTCCACCAGCTGGCCGTCCACGAGCTCGCCCGGCTCGCCGTCGGGGAGAGCCGCCCACGCGGCGAGGGACATCCGCGGCGGCTCCCACGTCCCGACGATCGCGCGCTGGCTCATGGGCGAACTTTACCACGCCCGGGCCGTGCTGCGCCTGCATCCCGCGCCGCGCCTCCATCGCCGACCGCAGCGCTATCCTCCCCCCGTGAGCAAGCTCAAGCCGCCCCCGCGCCTGTGCCCCTGCCACTCGGGCCGCACCTACGACGCCTGCTGCGCGCCCTACCACCGCGGCCTCCGCGAGCCCCCCGATCCCACCGCGCTGATGCGCAGTCGCTACGCCGCCTTCGCCCTCGGTGAGGCCGAGTATCTCCTCCGCACCCTCGACGCGGCGCACGTCGACCGCGCCCTGCCCCGCGCCGAGCTCCTCCGCTCCCTCCGCGGAACCCGGGAACGCCTCCGCTACCCCAGCCTTGTGATCCTCGACAGCCGGCGGACCGAAGGCGGCGGCGAGGTGCTCTTCGCCGCGGGCGTCGTCGAGCGCGGCAAGGATCAGTCGTTCGTCGAGCTCTCCGACTTCGCCCACGACGGCGCCGGCTGGCGCTACGTCTCCGGCATCCTCGTCCCGCGCGCCGAGCTGGGCCGCGCGCCCGAGGGGCTCACCATCGACGCCTTCCTGGCCATCGCGGGCGGGTACTGAGCCGCTCAGCGACCCCCGCGCTCAGCGCGGACGAAAGCGATCCGTCGCCTCGATCAGCTCGTGCAGGTTGCCGGGCTCGTAGGCCGAGTGCCCGGCGTCGGGAACCACGCGCAAATCCGCCTCCGGGAAGGCGCGGTGGAGCGCCCAGGCGCTCTCCATCGGACACACCACGTCGTAGCGGCCCTGCACGATCACCGTGGGGATGTGGCGGATGCGGCCCACCTCGTCGAGGAGCTGGGTGTCCTTCTCGAAGAAGCCGTCGTGGTGGAAGTAGTGGCACTCGATGCGCGCGAACGCGAGCGCGAAGTCTTCCTCGCTCGTCTTCGAGATGAGCTGCGGGCTCGGGATGAGGTTGCTGGTGCTCCCCTCCCAGACGCTCCACGCGCGCGCCGCCTCGCCGCGCACCTTCGCGTCGGCCGACGTGAGACGCTTGTAGTATGCAGTCACCAGATCGCCGCGCTCGGCGACCGGGATCGGCGCGAGGTAGCCCTCCCACGCGTCGGGGTAGAGCGCGCTCGCGCCGCGCTGGTAGAACCAGTCGATCTCCTGCTTGCGGATGAGGAAGATTCCCCGGAGCACGAGCTCGGAGACGCGCGACGGGTGCGTCTCCGCGTACGCGAGGCCGAGCGTGGAGCCCCACGACCCGCCGAAGACCTGCCAGCGCGCGACGCCGAGGTGCTCGCGGAGCTTCTCCATGTCGCCCACGAGGTCCCACGTCGTGTTGTCGTCGAGCGACGCGAAGGGCGTGCTCTTGCCGCACCCGCGCTGGTCGAACAGGACGACGCGGTACGCCTTCGGATCGAAGAAGCGGCGCTGCTTGCCCTCGGTGCCGAAGCCCGGCCCGCCGTGGACGAAGACGACCGGCTTGCCCTTCGGGTTGCCGGACTCCTCGAAGTAGATCTCGTGACCGCCGCCGACCTTCAGCCGGCCGGTGTTGTAGGGCTCGATCTCGGGGTACAGCGTCCGACGCTCGCTCATCGCTCCCGCTTAGCACGCGCGCGCGGCGGCTTGGAGGAGGTCAGTTGCAGAGCTGGTACCCGCCGACGTCGACGCACTTCTTGTTGCAACACTCCCAGTCGAAGCGACATGGAATGTACCTCGTGCGGCACGCCTCGCACCGCGCACCGCTCTGCGGCGGGCAGACGTCGCCGACGCAGCAGGGGTTCGTGTCCGCGTTGCACGGGGCGCCGTGGACGGCGCACGTCGTCTCGCAGTTGAGATTCTCCGTGCACGCGAGTCCGAAGCAGCACGCCGCCGGGTTGCCGCAGCCTTCCCCCTTCGGCTCGCACTTGCCCACGCACTTCGCGGCCGCGTTGCACACCGCCGGCTCGCAGCACTTGCGCGTCGTGTCGCACTGAGCCGGGTTCACGCAGCCGGCCTCCGCCGCGTCGGGCGGCGGCTCGTTCGCGTCGGCGTAGTACACGTCGGGCGGCGCGAAGGCGTCGGCGACCGCGCCGCCGTCCATGGCTACTTGGCCATCCGGCCCCGCGACGGTGCCGTCGCGCGCGCCGCCGTCACGGGGGGCGAGCTGGTAGGTGAACTGCTCGTCGAGCCCCGCGAAGAGCCCGCAGCCCGCCATCGCGACGAGGCACGTGGTGAGGGCGAGGGCGACGCGACGCACCCTTGAAGCGTAGCGCAGCCTCAGGTAGACGGGAAACGACGCCCCGACGCCGCGCGCCGGGCGGGGCGTATCGTCAGTGCGCCATCGTCGTCTGCACGGCGAGCGCGTCGTACTCGGCGAACAGGCGGTCCGTCGCGACCGCGTCGACGAAGAGGACCTCGTCCTGGCCCACGTTGGCCTTGTGCCGGAGGACGACGCGCTGGCCCGCGCGCACGTCGAGCGTCGCGATCGCGACGTCGCTCCCGCCCGGCGTGATGCGGTGTTGGCCGGGCGCGGCGTAGTAGCAGAAAAAGCTGGGTCCGCGCGTCATGCCGACGGTGACCCCGTTGTCGCGGAACATCGTCGGCAAGGCCGGTCCCGGGCCCGGCGGCCGCACGACGCACACCTGCCCCGCGCCCGGCGGTATCGCGCCGAACGGGTCGACGGCGACCTCGCGCCCCTCGCGCCGCCCCCCGCCGCCGCCGCCGCTGCCGCTGCCGCTGCCGCTGCCGCTGCCGCTGCCGCTTGTCGCCGCGGAGGCGCACGCGGCGGCGCCGAGGCAGAGGAGCGGGAGGAGGAGCACGACGAGGGTGCGCATGCCGCTCTCCCTAAGCAACGTCCGTACCGTCACGGCGTTCGCCACGCGAAGCCGTCCTGCGCGAGGAGCGCGTCCGCCTCGGCGGGGCCCCACGAGCCGGCCGCGTAGGTGGGGATCTGCGCCTCGCCCGCAGCCTCCCACAGGTTCAGCAGGGGGTCGGTGATGCGCCACGCCGCCTCGACCTCGTCGCTTCGCGTGAAGAGCGTCGCGTCGCCGATCATGCAGTCGAGAAGCAGCGTCTCGTACGCGGGGTGGACCTCGCTGCCGAACGCGCTCGCGTACGCGAAGTCCATGTGGACCGGCGCGACCTCGATGCCCGGCGTCAGCGCGAGCGCGGCGCCCGGGATCTTCACGTCGAAGCCGATCGCGATGCCGTCGTCCGGCTGGATGCGCATGACGAGCACGTTCGGACGCGGCCCTTCGCCCGGGCACGGCTCGTACATGGGCCGTTTGGCGGGGCGGAAGTAGAGCGCGACCTCCGAGTGCCGCTTGGCCATGCGCTTGCCGCTGCGCACGAAGAACGGCACGCCACGCCAGCGCTCGTTGTCGACCTCGAAGCGCATCGCGGCGAACGTCGGCGTCGTCGACGTCGCCGCGACGTCCGGCTCCTCTTTGTAGCCGACGACCTTGCCGGCCGCGCACACGCCCGCCGTGTATTGTGCACGCACCGCCGTCGTCTTGCCGTCCACGACGAGCGGCTTGACCGCGCGGAGGACTTTGACCTTCTCGTCGCGGATGGCGTCGGCGGTCGGCACGTCCGGCGGCTCCATCGCCGTGAGCGCGAGCATCTGGAGCAGGTGGTTCTGGAACATGTCGCGGACGACGCCGGCCGACTCGTAGTACTTCGAGCGCCCCTCGAGGCCGACGGTCTCGGCGGCGGTGATCTGCACGTGCTGGATGTGCTCGCGGCTCCAGAGCGCCTCGAAGATCGCGTTGGCCGAGCGGAAGACGAGGATGTTCTGGACCGTCTCTTTGCCGACGTAGTGATCGATGCGGTAAATCTGCGGCTCGGCGAAGACCGAGAGCACCGCGCGGCTGAGCTCTTGCGCGGTCGCGAGGCTCTTCCCGAACGGCTTCTCGACGATGACGCGACGCCACGGGCGCGCGCTCGGATCTTCGACGCGCGGCAGGACCCCCGCTGCGCCCGCGTACTTACAAATGGGCCCGAAGAGGAACGGCGGCACCGCAAGGTAGAGGAGGCGGTTGCGCTTCTTCGGATCGAGCGTGGTCTCGAGGCCCTCGAGCCGGCCGCGGAGCTCGGCGTAGACCGCAGGCTCGGCGAGGTTGCCCGTGACCCAGTGGACGCGGTCCTCGAGCGCGCGCCAGACGGCCTCGTCGAAGTTCTTCACGTCGTCGGCTTTGGACAGCGCGTCCTTGATCGCCGCGCGGTAGCTCACGTCGTCCTGCTTCTCGATGCCGACGGCGACGATGCGGAAATCGGGGCTGAGCAGGTCCTTGATCGCGAGCTGGTAGATCGCCGGGAACAGCTTGCGTCGCGCGAGATCGCCGAGGCCGCCGAAGATGACGAGCGTGCACGGCTCGCCCTTGGCGAGCGGACCGGTGGAGACGGGCGGTACGGTGATGGTCATCGGTCGGTCCCTCCGAGGCGCCGAGCGTACCGCGGACGGAGGCGGCGCCGCGCTCGAATCGCCTCCGTACTGACCGAGGCTCGCGGCTAGGGTGTAGTGTGGCAGGATGACCTTGACCGAGAAGTTCGAGGACGCGCAGCGGCGCGTCAAGGAACTGAAAGAGGCGCCCGGCAACGACAAGCTCCTCGAGCTCTACGCCCTCTTCAAGCAGGCCACCGTCGGCGCGCCGACGGGGCCGAGGCCGGGGATGATGGACTTCAAGGGCCGCGCGAAGTTCGACGCGTGGGCCGGCAAGAAGGCGATGGACAAGGACCGCGCGATGGAGGCGTACGTGGCGCTCGTCGACCAGCTCTCGGGCGCCTGACGTCTGCCGGACCGCGCCCAACCGGCGCGCGCGAACGAGCGTCCGCCCGTGGACGCGACGGACGTGCGCGACGCGCGAGTGACCTGCTACAACGTCGGGGTGACTGGAACGACGACACGGAAGTTCGTCGCCAAGCCGGCGGCGATGGCCGTCGGGCTCATCGAGGCCCTCGCGGACGCGGCGGCGCTGCACCTCGCGCCGCTGCCGGTGACCCGCGTGGCCCACGTGGCGGCGGCCATCGAGCGCATGGTCGTGATCCGGCCGCAGGTCATCGTCGTGATGACGAACGCGGACAAGATGGAGGTGCTCCGCGAGCGCGCAGAGGACGTCGGCGCCGAGCTCGCCGAGCTCGCGCCCGGGATGGACGAGCTGCAGATCAAGGCCGCGCTCATCAACGCCAAGTACCGCTCCGACCGCCGCTTCTGAGCGCGCAGCGCCCGCGGGCCAACGGGCGGGCGCGGCCTACTTCGCGTCCCCCGCCGCCGCGGCGATCGCGTCGGCCTCGCGCGCCGCGTCGGCCGCGCGCGTCTTGCTCGGCGCGTCGGAGAGCAGCTTCTCGGCCTTGCGGAAGCGGACCGCCACGTCCGCCCAGTGCGCCCTCGCGCCGGCGCGCGGCGCGCTGACGCGCAGGATCCACGCGGCGTCGAACGCGGCGAGCCCCGCGTACGGCGCGCCGGACGACGCGATCGCGTCGAGCGCGCCGACCTGCCCGATGCCGAGCGCGTCGGGCGGTGGCGTGCGCATCATCTGCGCAGCGTCGACCGGCCCGCCGCGCAGCGCGATCGCGAGCGCGAGGTACAGCTGCGCCTCCCGTGGGGCCCCGGCGCCGGCCATCGCGATGGCGGCGCGCGCCGACTGCGCGGCCTCGTCGAAGTCGAGCGCGCGCCAGTACGCGCGCCCGAGATCGAGCCGCCCGCGCGCCGCCAGGGTGGCGAGCGACGCCGTCGGCTTCTGCGCCTTGAGCCGCGCGCGCAGCGGCATCGGAAAGCCGCGCGAGAGGAGGCCGGCGATCCCGTCCTCGTCGACGACGGCCTTCGTCTCGGGGATCGCCGACGCGTAGAACGACGACAGCCTCCGCGCGAGCTTGTGCGCGGCGTCGGTCGACTGCGGCGTCGGGAGCGGCGGGAGGAGCAGGCCGTCGAGCGCGTCGATGCGGCGTCCCGCGTACAGCTTGCCGAGCAGCTCGCGCGCCAGCGAGACGCGCCGGTCCTGCACGACGCCGAGCGTCGCCAGGTCGCGGAGCCCGACGAGGACCGCGTCGCGCCCGCGGACCTTGCGCGGCTCGAGCATCTGATCGAGCGCGGCCTCGTAGACGCCCTTCAGCTCCGCGTCGGTCGCGATCGCGTCGGGCACCGGCACGCCGCGCACGACCTCGACGAAGCGCAAGTCCGCCATGCCGGCCTCGACCGCGGCGACCGCGCGCCCGTACCCGCGGAGGTGGGCCGCCTGGAGCGACAGGTCCTCGATGAGCTTCGCCTGCGTCGCGATCCACGACTTGAGCGGACCCTTGATGAAGG
>JAYVXL010000247.1:0-7198 GCA_043785185.1 Myxococcales bacterium | reverse complement strand
CTGCTGGAGCCGCCACCGCTGCTGGAGCCGCCGCTGCTGCTGGAGCCGCCGCCGCTGCTGGAGCCACCGCCGCTGGTGCTGCTGCACGCGACGGCCACCAAAGAAGCAGAGAAAAGGGCGAGGACGACTTGGGATCGCATGGAGCACTACCTCGGGGAAAGATGAGCGGGGGCGGCCGGCGCGAGCCGAATCGCCGCACCTACGCCACCCCGGCCGCGAAGGCACGACCTCTAGCGTTCGTAGCATCGCGGCGATAGGTTTTTGTGGGTCTCCGCTGCTCGTGCGCGGCCTTCGGGTAGCGCTCGAGGAGCTCGAGGCGGTCTAAGCCCTCGGGCGGCGATGGGCAGTACCAATTGGAGCTACCAATTGAAGCTACCAATTGAAGCTACCAATTGGAGCCACCAATTGGTACGGCCAAATTTGACGCAATTCAAGCGCCACTCCCCCTCCCACCCAAGCCGAGCCCCCGCCCACGGGTCCAACCTTCGGACGCACACTTACCCCCTACACGCCCCCACTCTTTTTCGCTCCCGTCCGGAACTTCGCCCCGACAAGGTTGTCTCCCCACCCGCGGCAGACAAACTTGCGTGTCCGCGTACAACTTTTTGTCGGCACGCACGTCACAAGAAGAAGCGCTCGAGCGACGGGAGATCGAATGGGTCTGAAGGCGTGGAACGGAGCGGTGCTGGGGGCGGTCGCCATGCTTTGGCTCGCCTCGGGCACCCAGCGCGAGAAGCCGATCCTCAGCGAGCAGCAGGCGCTGCGCGTCCACGCCCTCGAGACCCAGGTGGCCGAGCGGCCCAACGACCCGAACGCCGTTCGCGATCTCGCCCAGGCGTTCCTCGACGCGCGCGTGCCCGGCCTCGCGCTCAACGTGATCGAGTCCGCGCCTCCGAAGGTCCGCGCGACGCCCATCATCGAGCACCTCGACGCGCGTGCGCTCCTCGAGCAGGGGAGGGCGGTCGACGCGCTCGCCGCCGAGCAGCGCGTGCTCGACGCGTGCGAGCCCGGTCTGGACGGCATGTCGCGCTGCGACACGTGGCTCCTCGCTTCGGCCACGCGCCGGGCGGACATCATGCGCCAGCTCGTCGAGCTCGGCGTCGAAGACGCACCCGCGCACCCCGAGGCGAGCGCGGTCGCTTATCGCAACGCGACGCGCGAAGCGCGGCTCGCGGCTCGCTGAAACGACCGACGCGCCAGGCTACGGCCGGCAAGCCGCCCCGATTCCCCCCGTTTCTCGAACCCCCTCCGACGGAGCGTCGTGCGTCAAAGCTCGCCCTTGCCCCGCCCAACCTCTATCTCGATCTCGCCGTCACCGGCCGCCGCGCTCGGCGTCGTCGCGCTCACCGCGCTCGTCGCCGGCTGCGCCCTGCCTGGTGCGCGCGCGAAGATCCCGACGATCCGCCCCGCCGCGCAGAGCCCGGAGGACGTCCACATGCTCTTCGCGCCGCCGATGGCGCTCCTCGAAGGCGACGACGTCATCGTCCGCGTCGTCGGCCCGCAGATGAATTGCTCGGGCACGCTCGTCGAAGATGACCTCGTGCTCACGGCGCACCACTGCGTCGTGCAACGTGGCGAGCACGGCGAGTACAAGAAGGAGCTGCTCGCGCCGAAGGTCGTCGGCGTGGAGCTCGGGGGCGACTACCTCCCGTGGGGTGGCGTCGGCGTGAAGGCGATCATCGCGCCGCCGTGCGGCGAGGCCGGCGGCGCCGGGGACATCGCCGTGCTCGTCTTGAACCGGAAGCTCGCGGGGATGATGACCACGAACCCGCTCAAGGCGCCGCCGCCCAAGGCGCGCCTCGACCACCCGCCGGAGATCGGCGAGGAGCTGTCGCCGGCGGGCTTCGGGCGCTGCGCGATGTCGGACGACGGCATTCGCCGCAAGGTGCGGCCGGGTGGCCACGTGCGCGCGCTCACCTTCGAGACGATCGAGCTCACCGCGTCGATCTGCCCGGGCGACTCCGGCGGGCCCGTCCTCTCGCGGCGCACGAACGAGGTCGTCGGCGTCATCAGCCTGAGCGCAATGGACGGCGACGAGACGACGCGAAACCTGTCCGTGATGGCCCGCATCGACGCGTTCCGCGAGGTCTTCGCCCACGCGCGCGCCGTCGCCGACGGCGCGTCGATCGCCGAGCTCCCGCCCCTCGAGTGCAAGTAGCCGCGCCGCAGCACCGCACCGCTGCGGCACCAGGCGCGCGGGTTACTGCGCGCGAACGTCTCGAAAATCCCGCCGCCTAGCGCATCGGGCGCGCCGGCTAGTGATCCGCCGCGCAGTGGATTACCCTCTATCCTTCGCGCGTTCAGCACGCGCCGGAGGAGTGGACCATGTGCGGAATCGTTGCGTACGTCGGCTCGAAGGAATGCGCCCCGATCCTCGTCGAGGGGCTGCGTCGGCTGGAGTACCGGGGATATGACTCTGCGGGCCTCGCGGTCCACACCGGGCGCGGCGTCGAGATCGTCCGCGCCGTCGGCAAGCTCTCGAACCTCGATGCCGCCCTCCGCAAGCAGTCGCTCGCGGGAACGACCGGCATCGGCCACACGCGCTGGGCGACGCACGGGCGCCCTAGCGAAGCGAACGCGCACCCGCACGTGGCCGGAAAGGTCGCCGTCGTCCACAACGGTATCATCGAGAATCACGTCACGCTGCGGAAGGAGCTCGAGGCGCGCGGCGTCCGCTTCTCCAGCGACACCGACACCGAGATCGTCGCCCACCTCGTCGACGAAGCGATGCGCGGCGGCATGTCACGGCTGGGCGACGCGGTGCGCGCGGCGCTCGGCCGGGTGACGGGCGCCTTCGCGATCGCCGTCGTCAGCGGCGACGCACCGGACGAGATCGTCGTCGCGAAGCACGACTCGCCGCTCGTCCTCGGCATCGGCGAAGGCGAGACGTTCGCCGCAAGCGACATCCCCGCCCTCCTGGCGCACACGCGCGACGTCGTCCTCCTTCAGGACGGCGAGATGGCCATCCTCCGCAAGTCCGGGGCCGCGATCTCGAAGATCCACGACGGCGCGCCGGTGACGCGCGCGTCCAAGCGGATCGACTGGTCGCCGACGCAAGCCGAGAAGGGGGGCTACAAGCACTTCATGCTCAAGGAGATCCACGAGCAGCCGCGCGCGGTCGAGGACACGCTGCGCGGCCGCGTGGATCTGCAGAACGCGGACATCGTCGGCGCCGAGATCGGCATGACCGAGGAGCTCGCGAAAAAGATCAACCGCGTCTACTTCGTCGCGTGCGGCACGAGCGCGCACGCTGCGATGGCGGGGCGGTACTGGGTCGAGCAGCTGGCGCGCATCCCGTCGACCGTCGAGATCGGAAGCGAGGTCCGCTACCGGGAGCCGGTCTTCACCGAGAACGATCTCGTCGTCGCCGTCAGCCAGAGCGGCGAGACGCTCGACACGCTCGCCGCCGTGAAGACGGCGAAGGCCAAGGGCGCGCACATTCTCGCGGTCGCCAACGTCCTCGACAGCGCGATCCCCCGCGCGAGCGACGGCGCGCTCTACACGCACGCCGGCCCCGAGATCGGCGTCGCCTCGACCAAGTGCTTCACGACGCAGCTCGCCGCGCTCCTCATGCTCGCCATCTACCTCGGCAAGCGCCGCGGCACGATCGCGGACGCCGAAGGCCGCCGCCTCGTCGACGCGCTCTGGCACGCGCCCCAACAGATGCGCGAGGTGCTCCTCAAGGCCGAGGACATCAAGGTCATCGCGAAGAAGCACATGCGCGCGCGCGACATGCTCTTCCTCGGGCGCGGCACCGGCTTCCCGATCGCGCTCGAGGGCGCCCTCAAGCTGAAGGAGATCTCGTACATCCACGCCGAGGGCTACGCCGCGGGCGAGATGAAGCACGGCCCGATCGCGCTCATCGACGAGCAGATGCCGGTCTGCGTCGTCTGCCCGAAGGACGCGCACTACGAAAAGACGCTGTCGAACATGCAGGAGGTGAAGGCGCGCGAGGGGCAGCTCATCGGCGTCTGCACGGCGGGCGACTTCGAGGTGCACCGCCTCTGCACCGGCAACGAAGGCGGACCGCGCAGCAGCCGCTCGGGATCGAGCGTGAGCGAGGCCGCGGACGTCGTGGAGGTGCCCGACGCGCAGCCCGAGGTGCTCCCGCTCCTCACGGTCATCCCGCTGCAGCTCCTGGCGTACTTCGTGGCCGATCTGAAGGGCACGGACGTCGACCAGCCGCGCAACCTCGCCAAGACGGTCACGGTCGAATGATCGTCGTGCCCGCCCACTCCCTCCTCGGCCTCCTCTCGGTCACCGCCGCCGCTCTGCTCGGCGCCGCGTGCGGGTCGCCCAAGCAGCCCGCGAGCGTCCTGGCCGACGAGACCGTCGTCCCCTCGAACAAGGACGCCGTGCAACACTTCTCCGATGAGGTGCCGATCAACGAGCGCCAGTACATCGAGTGGAAGGCTGCGCCGGTGCGCGCCAATCACCCCGACGGCGCGCTCGTCGCGATCCTCTCGCGCGGCAACCCCGTCGCCAAGGTCGCGCGCCGCGGCGACTTCTTCCTGATCTCGTTCCCGAACCCCGCCGACCCCTCCAAGCGCTGGAGCGGCTGGGCGCACAAGAACGTGTTCGTGCCGGGCACCGAGCCATTCCCGCCCGTCGGCAACCCCCAGCGGTGCGACGACGACGCGTCCTGCGGCGCGCTCGCGAAGTGCTCGGGCGTCGCGTCGACGGGGCCGAGCGGCCTCGACGGCTTCCGCTTCTGCTCGCAGAAGTGACGCCCCTCAGCCGAGGACGCTGAACGCCGTCACGACCGCGCCGGCGAGGACGACCACCGCCGCGAGCGCGACGTGCATCCCGGAGACCTGCATCCCGGTCGGGGCAGGCGGGGCGCTTTGCGGGCGCAGGGGCTCCGCCACCGTGACGATGCTGCCGAGGAGGCGCTCCTCGCGGCGGAGGCTCGAGGCGCGCGGGGCCACCGGAATCTGTGGCAGGGCGTAATCGCTGTAGCTCGGCGACGAGGCGCGCGGGCGCTCGGTCGGGAGCAGCTTCGGCTGCGCGTGGTAGCAGTGCGCGAGGTCGTTGTAAGGGGCGGCAGAGGCGTTGGACGTTGCGGCCATGACGACCCTTAGAGCAAGCGCCGAGCCACGCGGCCACGCGCGTCCTCCCGCGGATTTGTGCGGGCTCGGCGCGGGCGCGACGCGTGGCTTGCTCGATCCGCGCAGCCGCGCAGCCGGAAACGATCGCCGATCGCGCAACCTCGCGCTGCGCAAATCGGGCAACCCAGTCCAGGGGAGGACCGGCTCAGGGGAAGAGCGCGATGATGTCCGTGTCGGCGTTGAAGTCGGAGGTGTGGTGCGCCCCGCTCGCCGGCCACTTCACGGACCCGTACAGCGTGCCTCCGCGGACGGTCCTCCACGTGGCGACGTTGCGAAACCGCTGCGTCGCGCCGTCGGCGTGGGTGACGACGCTCCCCTCGAACGTCGCCGGGCCGAGCGTTCCCAGGCGCTGTCCGTGGTAGGTCGTCGCGAGCGCCTGACCGACGACACGGCGGATGTGGGTGCTGGCTCTGCCCAGACCCGCCATCGGCATTGCGTCGATGGGGCCCGACGGTCCGTGGAACGTGAGCGTGTCGCCGTCCTTCGCGGCGTGTACGCCGCCGCCGTCGAGCCACGCCGCGAACGCGAAGCGGTCGCCAGGCAGCGCGCGCGTCGTCTCGTCGCCGAACACGAAGCTCTTGCCCTTGCGCATGTACGGCAGCCACCGATGCGGCTTTGCGGCCGAGCCGTCGCCGCGTTGGAAGGCCCAGCCGACCTCCATGTCGATGCCCGCTTCGTCGCCGAAGCCGCAATAAATCCAGGGCTCGCCAGGCTGGGTCGGATCGTAGTCGGGCAGGGTCCAAGTGCCCTCGATGCGCGTGAAGCCGGCCGGCGTCGTCTCGCGGACCATCGCGCCGGTCTCGCCTCCATTGACGCGTCCGCCGGCGATGGCGGCTTCCTCGCCCTCGGACGGCGTGCTGTCTCCCGGCGCACCGCAGGCGCAGGGGAGCAAGAGCACCGAGAGCGTGACCAGCAGGCGCGCGGGCGTGAACGGCATGCCTTCACTGTAAGCAAAGGTCGGACCATGCGCCGGCCCTGGAAAAATAGGGTCCCAGTGCTCACCGCGTGATGGACCTGGATCGGGCGCGTGGATCTCCGCCACGGGGATCGGGTCGTGCGCGCCAGCCCACGTCGGCGAGGGCGCCCGGATCGCGCGTTTTTACTTCTTCGGCTCGACGACGATCTCGACGCGGCGGTTCTGCGCCCGCCCGTCGACGCTCGTATTGTCCGCGATCGGCGCGCTCGGACCCTTGCCTTCCGCACGGATGAGATCGCCGGGGATCCCTTTGCTGACGAGGTAGTCGCGCACGGCGCTCGCGCGGCGCTCGCTGAGCTGCTGATTGAGCTGCCCGGCGCCGCCCTGGTTGTCGGTGTGGCCGAGGACCAGAATCTTGCGCTCCTGGCCGCGCAGCGTCTCGGCGATCTGATCGAGCTTCACCATCGCCGCGGGCTTCAGCTGCGCTTCGTTCGTCTTGAAGAGCACCTCGCCTTGGAGCGTGATGACCATTCCGCGGTCCTCGTCCTTGACCTGCGCGATCTTGGAGAGCGTGTCCTTTGCGTCTTGGAGCTTCTTCTCCGCGTCGATGCGGCGCGCGCGCTCGGAGGCCGTCTCCTGGCGCTCGCGATCGAGCTGCTCGCGGGTCTTGTCGAGGTCGCCCTTGAAGCCCTGGAGGCGTTCGACGAGCTCGCGCGTCGCGTCCTCCTTCTCCTTCTGCGAGCGCAGCGCCTCGCCGACCGCGATGGCCGTCTGCGCCTTGAGCTGCGCGATGATCATGAGGTCGTTCGTGTCCGGCTCGTCGGGTTGCTCGCGGTCGGCCCTCTCGGCCCTCTCGAGCGCGACCTCCGCCTCGTGCACGTCGGTGGGCGCGTACTTCTTGGCGGCGCCTGTGGGCGCCTTCGCGCGCTGCAGGTCGCTGCGCGCCTTGACGAGATCGACGGGCGTGGGCTTGGCGCCGCCGCAACCGGCGAGGGCGGCGGTGAGGGCGGCGGCGCCGAGGAGGCGGGCGATGGAGTGGTTCATGGCGGTCATGGCGGTCACTTGCCCTTTGCCTTCGCGAGCTTCTCGGTCGCCTCGCGCGCGCCTTCGCTCGCCGCCTGCGCCTTGGCGAGCGCCAGGGCCAGCTCCGCGTGCGCGCTCGCGCGGGCGATGA
>JAYVXL010000246.1:0-2144 GCA_043785185.1 Myxococcales bacterium | reverse complement strand
CGTGCTGCACGCCGCGGACGCTGCCTTCGGGCAAGCCGTACCGCGCCGCGAGGCCGGGGAACCCGTCCTTCCTTCCGATGAACTCGTGGGTGAGGCCGAGCCGCAGCTCGGGGTGGCGCGCGAGGTCGGAGATGCGGGCGACGCCGCTCTTCGCGGCGACGTCGGCGCGCATCGCGAGCGCGTAGCTGTCGTCGAAGCCGAGGCGCTCGCTCATCGCGACGCCCAGCGCCGCGAGGCCCTGACGCCGATCGCCGTCGCCGGCCGAGTGCGCCAGGACGACCTCGTCGATCGTGCCCGTGTACTCGACGTACACGTCGATGGCGCCGGTGCGCAGCGCGGCGAGCGCGATCTCGGTGCCGCCGAGGTTCTGCGCGTGCTCCGCGCGCGCGCCGGACTCCTCCGCCAAGATGCGCAAGGCTTCGCCCAAGATCCACGACTCGGGGAAGGCCTTCGAGCCGGCGACGACGCGGGGCGCGGTCTCGCCCGCCCGCGCGGGACGCGCGAACGCGACGGCGAGCGTGAAGAGCGCCGCGACCCACGCGAGGCGGAGGAGGCGGACGTGGCGGACGTGGCGGGGGCGCGTCATGGCGCCGCCTCCGCGCCGCCGAGCAGCTCGCGCACGAACGGCGTCGCCGGCGCCTCCGCCAGCTCGCGCATCGCGCCGCGCTGCACGATACGCCCGCCGTCCATCACCGCGACGTCGGAAGCGAGCGCGTCCGCCTCGTCGATGTCGTGCGTCACGAGGAGCAGCGCCTTGCCCAGCCCCTGCAGGATCCCTCGTAAATCCTGCTGCAAACGCCGCCTCACGATCGCGTCGAGCGCGCCGAGCGGCTCGTCGAGGACGAGCAGCGGCGGATCGAGGAGCAGCGCGCGCATCAGCCCGACGCGCTGGCGCTGCCCGCCGGAGAGCTCCGCGGGGAAGCGGTCGAGCATCGCGCCATCGAGGCCCACGAGCGCGCGCAGCGCCTCGACGCGCGCGGCGGTCCGCGCGTCGTCCCAGCCGAGGTGCTCGGCCATGAGCGACACGTTGCGCCGCGCCGTGAGGTGCGGGAAGAGGCCACCCTCCTGGATGACGTAGCCCACGCGGTGGCGCAGCGCGAGGCGCGTCTCCGCCGACATCGGCTCGCCCAGCACGCGCACCGTGCCCGCGTCGGGGACGACGAGCCCCATCACGATTTGCAGCAGCGTGGACTTCCCCGAGCCGCTCGTGCCCACGAGCGCGAGCGACGCGCCGGCGGCGAGCACGAGATCGGTCGGGTGGAGCGCGACGGTGGCGCCGTACGACTTGCGCACGCCGGCGAGCGCGATGGCGGGTTGCGGAGCGTCGTTCACCGCGCCAGCGTACCGCAGGTGGCGCTACATCAGGCTCTTCGCGAGCGCGCCGACGACGGGGTATTCGTACGTCTCGCCGTTCGCCGCCTTCACGGCCCCGATGACGTGGAAGACCATGAACACCGGGATCGCGAGCCCGCACGTGGCGATGCTGATGACCGTGCCGCCGAGCGACCAGAGCAGCGCTTGGAGCGCCTGGAACTCGACGTAGCGCGACTCGCGGCGCTTCACGAGGTAGACGAGCAGCGGCGCCAGCGTCCACGCGACGAACGTGCCCGCGTGGGCGAGGAACGCGGCGAGGCGCTCGTTCGAGGTCGGGGACGAGGAGATCGCGATCATGTCGACCTGGGTTTCCATGAGCCACAGGTCGGCCGGCGGCCCAGGAAATTTCGATCGACGAAAAGCGCTGCGCTTACGCGGCGCTCGCGACGTCGCCCGACGTCTCGAGCTTCAGCAGGCCGCTCTTTTCGGCCCACCACATCAAGCCCACCACGAGCGCGCGCTTGTCCTCGACGAACGACGGCTTTTTGCCCTCGAACACGTGGCCGACGAACTGGAATGTCCACCCGACCGTGAAGAGCCCGGTCGCCAGGGGCAGCCCGACGAGGGTGGCCGCGAGCGGGATCGACGCGGCGATCATCGGAATCCCGACCTTGTGGCACGCCTGGTTGCGCGGGTCCTTGTGGTCGTCCTTGTAGCTCGCGAGGAGGCGCGACCACGTCGAGTTGAGCTTCATGGTTCGTACGGATAGCGCACCGGGGCTCGTCTGCAAGCGCGGCACCGGCGCCCGGCGCGTATTTCCCGCGCCGCTA
>JAYVXL010000245.1:0-7206 GCA_043785185.1 Myxococcales bacterium | reverse complement strand
CAGCTCCGTCATCGTCGCCGGCGTCCTCGCGGTCGCGGCGGCAGGTGAGGGGTGCAGCTCGTCGGCCGCGCCCGCCGGGCTTCAGACCGCGAACGACGCGGGCACCAGCGGCAAGGGGAACTCGGCGTCGAGCAGCGGCTCGGGCGGCTCGCCCGACGCGTCGTGGGACGGCGGGCTCCGGAGCAGCTGCCTCCCGGGGGACGTGTCGGCGTACAAGCCGACCTGGCGCAAATCGCTCAAGTTCTACCAGGGCGTCTGCAGCTACGCCGAGGTCGACGCGTTCCGAGCGTCGTGCCTGAGCAGCGACGTCTCGGCGTGCGCGAAGGCCGTCAACGCCGACTGCGCCAAGTGCCTCGCCACCGATGAAGCGGCCGAAGCCTACGGTGCCGTCATCGTGCACCGCGGCTGGGTCGAGCTGAACGAGCCCGGCTGCGTCGCGAACGCCATGAACGATCCCACCGGCGTTCGGTGCGCGGCCGCGATGCAGGCGCTCGACCGCTGCGAGCTCGCCGCGTGCAGCGCGAACTGCCCGGTCTCGAGCGAGGCGACGCTCAACGCCCTCGACGGCTGCCGCACCGCCGCCGAGGCGGGCCAGTGCGTCGCGCTCGCCGGTGACGCCGCGTGCGCCCAGGCGAACGTCGACGCCGGCTCGCTCGTCGCCGCCTGCATCGCGAGCGTCCCCTTCGCCGAGGGCTACACGACGATCGCGCGGCTGTTCTGCGCGGCGAACCCGATTCCGCCGCCGAGCGACGCCGGCGCAGGCGGCTAAGCCGCGCTCGAAAAGCCGCGCGCGCTTGGAGGGCGAAATCGGCTAGAGTCCGCGCCGCTCATGGACCCCGCGGTCATCTCGGAAACCGATCCCGACGTGATGCTGTTCCGCGCGCTCCGCGACGACGGCACCGCGGACCCGGCGATCGCCCACGGCATGACCGACGCG
Organism: Myxococcales bacterium; assembly: GCA_043785185.1. Lineage (GTDB taxonomy): Bacteria > Myxococcota_A > Polyangia > Polyangiales > Polyangiaceae > JANYHK01. The sequence goes on along the minus strand of JAYVXL010000245.1, from coordinate 6,269 downwards.
CTCGCGCTCCGCGCGTATTTCGAGATGCGCCGCCTGCGCGCCCTCGACGCGCGGATGATCCTGCTCCAGCGCCAAGGCCGCGTCGGCTTCTACGGCGCCGCGACCGGCCAAGAAGCGGTGCCGATCGCCTCGGGCCTCGCGCTCGCGAAGCAGGACTGGGTCTTCCCGGCGCTGCGCGAGCAGAGCGTCATGCTCGTCCGCGGCTACCCGCTGCGCGACTACATCGGCCAGGTGTTCGGCAACGCGGCGGACAACCTGAAGGGCCGCCAGCCGCCGAGCCACCAGGCCGGCAAGGCCGTCCACCAGGTGAGCTGGTCGCCGGTCATCGGCCCGCAGATCCCGCAGGCGGTCGGCGCGGCGATGGCGATGCGCATGGCGAAGAAGGATCCGCCGGAGATCGCCGTCGGCTACTGCGGCGACGGCGCGACCAGCCAGCCGGATTTTCACGCGGCGATGAACTTCGCCGGCGTCTTCAAGGCCCCCGTGGTCATCATCTGCCAGAATAACCACTGGTCGATCAGCGTCCCCACCGCGAAGCAGACCGCGTCGCGCACGATCGCGATCAAGGCGCGCGCGTACGGCATCCCCGGAGTGCGCGTCGACGGCAACGACGTGCTCGCCGTCTACAAAGTGCTCTGCGACGCGTTCGCGCGCGCGCGGAGCGGGCTGGGGCCTACGTTCGTCGAGGCGGTCACCTACCGCATGGGCGCGCACACGACCAGCGACGATCCGAAGCTGTACCGCTCCGACACCGAGGTCGAGGCGTGGGCGAAGAAGGATCCGATCGATCGCCTCCGCCGCTACCTCGAGGGCCGAGGCCTCATGGATGAGGCGCAAGACCAGAAGCTAGAGGAAGCGGCGAGCGCGGAGATCGTCGCCGTCATCAAACAAGTCGAGGAGCTCGCCGCGCCGCCGCTCGCGAGCATGTTCGACGACGTCTACGCGGAGCTCCCGTGGAGCTTGCGCGAGCAGCGCGCCGAGGTGGAATCCGGCCCCCGCGCCCCTAAACACTGAGTGGACAGCAGAGCACTCCCCGAACAAGGCAGAATGAAATGGCGAACAAGACCTACGACGCGGTGGTGATCGGCGGCGGCCCCGGCGGCTACGTGTGCGGCATCCGCCTCGGCCAGCTGAAGCAAAAGGTCCTCGTCGTCGAGAAGGACGAGGTCGGCGGCGTGTGCCTCAACTGGGGCTGCGTCCCGTCCAAGGCGCTCATCGCGACGAGCCACACGTTCGAGAAGGCGCAGCACGGCGCGGCGATCGGCCTCATGATCGAGGGCCTGCGCCTCGACGTGAACAAGATGCAAGATTGGAAGGGCGGCATCGTCAAGAAGCTCACCACCGGCGTCCGCGGCCTCCTGAAGGGCAACGGCGCCGACGTGATGATGGGTGAAGCGCGCGTCGTGTCGCCCACGCAGGTCGTCGTCAAGACGCGCGAGGGGGGGACCGAGACGATCGACACCAAGGCGATCGTGGTGGCGACCGGGTCGTCCACGATCGAGCTGCCGTCGTTCAAGTTCGACGGCAAGCAGATCATCGGCGCCAAGGAGGCCGTCAGCCTCCGCGAGATCCCGAAGCGCCTGCTCCTCATCGGCGGCGGCGTCATCGGCCTCGAGCTCGGCTGCGTGTATCAGAAGTTCGGCAGCGTGGTCACCGTGGTCGAGGCGACGGCGGGGCTGCTCCCGGGCGTCGACCCGGAGTGCACGGCGGTCGTCGAGAAGCGCATGGTCAAGCTCGGCGCGAAGATCATGAAGAACGCCAAGGCCATGGGCTACGAGAAGAACGCCGACGGCTCGATCGCCGTTCGCGTCGATCTCGGCGACGGCAAGTTCGACACCGTCGTCACCGACGTCGTCCTCGTCGCGGTCGGCATGCGCCCCAACGGCGCGGGCCTCGGCCTCGAAGAAATCGGCGTGAAGGTCGAGCGCGGCTACGTGCCGACCGACCACGTAGGCCGCACGAACGTCCCCACGGTGTTCGCGATCGGCGACGTGTCGGGCATGCCGATGCTCGCGCACAAGGCGAGCAAGGAGGGCGAGGTCGTCGCCGAGATCATCGCCGGCCACAAGGCCGCGAAAGACTGGGTCGCGATCCCCGGCGCCATCTTCACCGACCCCGAGATCGCCACCGCCGGCCTCTCCGAGGCGCAGGCGAAAGAGAAGGGGATCGACGCGAAGGTCGGCAAATTTCCGTTCGCCGCGCTCGGCCGGGCGATGGCCGTGAACGAGACCGAGGGCTTCATCAAGGTCGTGAGCGACAAGAAGACGCACGAAGTGCTCGGCGTCCACATCGTCGGCCCGTCGGCGACCGATCTCATCAGCGAGGGCATGCTCGCCCTCGAGATGCACGCGTTCCTCGAGGATCTCGGCATGACGATCCACCCGCACCCGACGCTGGGCGAGGGCATGATGGAAGCGTCGCTCCATGGCCTCGGGCAGGCCGTCCACGTCTTGAACCGCTAATCGCCGTACGAAGGGCCTCCCTCCGATGAAGACCACGCACCTTTCCCTCGCTCTCGCGTCCATTCTCCTCGCCGCGTGCGGCGGCGCGCCGCCGGCGCCCGCCGCGCCGACCGCGCCGGACGTCGCCGGTCCGAAGGCCGCCGACGCGCCGAAGGCCGAGTCGCCGAAGCCCTCGGACGCGCCGAAGGCCGAGGCGCCGAAGGCGGACGCTCCGAAGGCGGACGCGCACACGCTCTCCGCGCACGTCAAGGCCGCGGTCGACGCGGCCGATCGCGATCCGGCGGACAAGGCGATGGACGAGGGGCGCCACCCCGGCCCGCTCCTCGATTTCTGCGGCGTGCCGCAAGGCGGCAAGGTCGCCGAGATCGCCGCGGGCGGTGGCTACACGACCGAGCTGCTCGCGCGCGCCGTCGGACCGTCGGGCAAGGTCTACGGACAGAACAGCAAGTGGATCCTCGAGAAGTTCGCCGAGAAGCCCTGGAGCCTTCGTGTCGCCAAGCCGATCAACAAGAACGTCGTGCGCGCCGATCGCGAGTTCGAGGATCCGCTGCCGCCCGACGCCAAGGGCCTCGACGTCGTCATCGACAACCTCTTTTACCACGACACCGTGTGGCTGAAGGTCGACCGCGACAAGATGAACAAGGCGATCCTCGCGGCGCTCAAGCCCGGCGGCGTCTACTGCGTCATCGACCACGCCGGCCGCGCCGGCAGCGGCGCGACGGAGACCCAGACCCTCCACCGCATCGACGAGAAGGTCGTGCGCGAGGAGATCGAGAAGGCGGGCTTCAAGCTTGCCGCCGAGTCGGCCGTCTGGCGCAACGCCGCCGACACGCGGGACTGGAACGCCGCGCCCTTCGCGGCGAAAGAGAAGCGCGGCACGAGCGACCGCTTCGCGTTCAAGTTCGTCAAGCCGTAGGAGGCGCGGGGCAGGGGTGCGGCGCGGGCGGCGCGGGTGGCGCGGGCGAGCCGCTCAACGCCGCCCTTTGAACCCCATCATGTTCTGAACGACCGCCTCGCTCGCCTCGGCCACCTCGGCCTGCTCGCGCGCGCGGTCGGCGCAGTCCTCGCACATCTTCTTCGCCTTGCCGTCGACCTTCACGGCGACGAGCGCGTCGACCTCGTCGTCGCAGACCTTGCACGTCGGCATGGGCGCCTCAGGGTTTGTGGGGGCCGATGATGTCGGTGTCCGGCAGCGTCGGCATCGGCGGGCGCTCGGAGTTGCGCATCGAGATGGCGATGTCGGGCTTGCCGCTCGCCTTCCACGCGTTCACCGTGGCGTCGATCGCCTCGCGGACGTACGAGACCGCGTCGATCGGCTCGCCGTCGGGCGTCACGACGGCCTTCTTGTCGGCGCTGTAGCGCAGCTGCTGGTCCTCGCGGCCGACGACGCTCGCGACGATGACGCCGCCGCGCCTGCTGAAGTTGAAGCGCAGCGTCGTCGCGCCGACGCGGATCCAGATGTCGTCCGTCGTCACGCTGCCCGTCACCGGGAGGCTGTGCGTCTTGCCGAGCTCGAGCAAGTACGTGAGCTCGCTCCGCGCTTGCCCGTGCACCATCTCGAGCAGCGCGCTCGGGTCCGGACGCGTCGATTGAGGCCCCCCGGAGGGGCCGATCAGCTGCTCGGTGAGACGGCTACGCCAGTCAGACATTGCGCCTTGAGCTTAGCATCGAGGCCCCCGCGGGAGGTGCCGGATTCGCGCGCCCGGGGCGAAAGTCCAAGGCCATCTGGGCCGACGGATCCTTCGCGGGCCCCTCCCGAGATGAAACGGGAATTGCGTGGTAGCCTGAATGCTTGTCCGGCTAGGGCTACCCCCTGCGCGAGGTGCGAAAAAAATGGGGATCTTCGACCGTATGGGTAAGGTGATCTCGAGCAACGTCAACTCGCTCCTCGACAAGGCCGAGGACGACAAAAAGCTCCTCGAGCTGAACCTCGAAGAGATGGAGGACCAGCTCAAGCGAGGACGGCAAGAGGTCATCAGCGCGATCGCTGCGGAGAAGCAGCTCCGCAAGAAGAAGGACGATCTCGCGGCCGAGGCGGAAAAGTGGGACCGCCGCGCCGAGCTCGCGCTGAAGGGCGGCGACGAGACGCTCGCGCGCGAGGCGCTGAAGCAGAAGAAGCGCACGCTCGAGGACGCCGAGCGCACCGACAAGGCGCGCGCCGAGCAGCGCGACACGGCGCTCACGATGAAAGAGGAGCTCGAGCGCATGGAGAAAAAGCTCGAAGAGCTCAAGCTCCGCAAGGGCACGCTCGTGGCGCGCGCGCAGCAAGCGCGCGCGGGCGGCGGCGCGGAGGGCCTCGGCGCGAAGGGCGGGTCGAGCGCGTTCGACAACTTCCGGCGCATGGAGGAGAAAATCGAGGACCGCGAGGCCCAAGGCAGCGCGATGGCGGAGGTCGAGGACGCGCTCGGCAAGGGCGAAAAGGCCCAGGACCTGGAGGCGAAGTTCCGCGATCTCGAGCGCGGCATCAAGGGCGGCACCGGCGACAAGGCGGGGAGCGACGTCGAGGACGAGCTCGCCGCGCTGAAGAAGAGGATCCGCGTCTGACGTGGGAGCCCCTTGACCGAGCGCATCGTCGTCAGCTTCTGGATGCCGTACGCGGGCCTCTCACCTGCGACCGGGAGAGGCTACGTCGAGCGCGCGCGGGCCCTCGTCCAGCGCGGTGAGGCCCTCGGCGGGAGCCTCATCGCGTTCGGCTCGCAGGTCGTGGGGGTGGCGTTCGAGCCCGACGCCGTCGAGGAGGCCGTCGCGATGGCGACCGCCGGTGTGCTCGAGGAGTCGAAGGCCGGCGAGGTCGGGTGGGGCGCCGGCATCGCCGAGGGCGAGGTGGACCCGGTGGCGCCGGACGCCGCCCGCGCGTGGCTCGCGTGGGGGGTCCCGCTCGTGAGCGGGGCCTCGCTCGCGCGCGCGGCCGGGCCGGGCCGCGTGCTCGTCGACAAGACCTTCAAGGCGCTCCGCACGCTCGTCACGCTCGGCACGCGCGTCGCCTCGGAAGACGGACGGCGCGTCCGGGGCGCGGTCCTCGACGTGCAGCAGCCGTGGCGACACGCGGCCGCGGCGCTCGTGTCGAAGCTCGAGACGCCGCCGCTCCTCGGGCGCGAGGACCCGAGCGCGCTCCTCTGGATGCCCGGCGCGCTCGCGGTGCTGCGCGCCGATCCGGGGCTCGGCGGCTCGCGCGTGATGGGCGAGCTCGCCGCGATGGTCGCGCCAGGTCCGGCCCTGCTGCTCGCTCCGAGCGGCTCGTCGATCGAGCCGCTCGGCTCGCTCCGCCGCGCGCTCGACCGCGCGCGCGCCATCGAAGCGCCGCATTTCGAGCCCGAGCTCGAGCCCGCGCTCCGGCGCCTCCTCTCCGGCGACGGCGTCCCGGTCGACACGGCGGCCGCGATCATCTCGTCCTTCCTCCGCGCGACGACCGACGAGTCGCCGGCCGGCGCGCTCCTCATCGACGACGCGAACGACGTCGACGGCGCCTCCATTGAGGCGTGCGCGCGCGCGGTCGCGAGCTCGGACGGCGCGTTCGCGTGCGTCGCGCGCGTCGACGCGATGCGCGCGCCGCCGGCCTCGCTCGCCCTGCTCGGCAAGGGGCCGGAGATGGCGCTCGAGGTGCTTGACGACGCGAGCGCGCAGGCGTTCGCCGCCGCCGCGCTCGGCGGCGCGCTCGACGGGGTCGCGCAGCGGCGATGGGCGCGCCGCGGCGGGAACGCGCCGCTCGGCATCCTGGAAGCGCTCGCCGTGAGCCTCTCGGCGGGAGAGCTCGCGTGGAACGGCGACGTCGCGACCGCCCGCACGCGCGCGTCCGGGCGCGGGCGG
>JAYVXL010000244.1:0-7214 GCA_043785185.1 Myxococcales bacterium | reverse complement strand
CGCGCGCACGAGGAGGTGACGGAGAGCGACGGTGGGCTCATCGCCGAGGACGATGTCGCAGCGCGTGTGGCGGCCGACGACGAGGTAGCGGTCCGGCGACGCGGGCAGATCCATCGCCTGCACGTTCTCGCCGTGGAAGACGAAAATGCGGTAGCCCGCGACGCCGCCCGGCGCCGGCCTCCGCGCGTGCAGCTCCTTCGCGCGACCGTACGCGTCCGCAAGTCCGAGCACGTCGAGGGGCAGCTCGCGGAACTGATGCGGCAAGTACGTCGGGCGGTTGATACCCAGAGGGGTGACGCGGCTCTCGTTCACGGCGCTCACCCTAATGCATGGACGGGGCCCGCGCTCGCGGGTCGTTCATGGCCGCGCCGGAGGCGGCGAGCGAGCCTGCCGTCGCCGAGATAGCCCTCCCGGGCGAACCACTCGAGCGCCTCGCCGACGGCCTGCTCCAGCGGGGTGTGCGTCATTCCGAGGCACCGCTCCGCTTTGGTGCAGTCGGCGCGCAGGCCAAGGCGGGCGATGCGCACCGCGGCGGGCGTGAGGAGCGGCGGCGACCCGGTGCGACGCGCCCACGCGGTCGCGGCGCACCCGGCGGCGGCGGCGAGCGCGAAGGGGGCTGCGAAGATGGGCCGGCGCTGGCCAGAGGCCCGCTGCGCGACGCGCGCGAGCTCCGTGAGCGCGACGTCGCGGCTGCCGAGCAAGTACGCCTCACCGCGGACGCCACGCTCGGCCGCGGCGACGTGCGCGCGCGCCATGTCGCCGACGTGCGCGAAGTTGCTCGCCGTGCGCGTCACGATCGACGCAGGCATCGTCACCGCCGCGATGAGCAGCCGACCCGTCGGCGTGGGCCCGACGTCGCCCGGACCGATGGGGCCGCACGGCGCCACGATGACCACGTCCTGCCCGCGCGCGGCGGCTTGAACGGCGATCTCGTGTGCGAGCGCCTTGCTGCGCGAGTACAGATCGCCCGTGCTCCCCAGCGCGAACGAGCTCGCCTCCGTCGCGCGGCGGCCCGGACCCTGTCCGCCGAACCGCGCGATCGAGCTCGTGTGCACGACGCGCCCCACGCCGGCGCGCGCAGCCTCCTCGAGGACGATGCGCGTGCCGTCGACGTTCACGCGCAAGAGGCGCGCCGGGTCGCGCGTCCATAGCGCGTAGATCGCCGCGAGGTGGAAGACCCAGTCCCGCCCCGCGACCGCGCGCCGCACGCTGTCGCGATCCGTGACGTCGCCGGGGACGCGCTCCACGTCCAGGCCGCGCAGGTTGCGCGTGTCGTCGCTCGGCAGGTGGAGCGCGCGGACGTCGTGCCCCGCGAGGACGAGCGCGCGCGTGACGTGCGCGCCGATGAAGCCGGCGGCGCCGGTCACGAGCGCCTTCATCCCGCGGGCTGCTCGAGGCCGAAATACAAAACGAGGTGCGTCTTCCTGGGAAGCTGCAGGTACGCCTGCCCGAGGTAGAGGTGCGGGGCGATCTCGCGGATCTCGTCCTTGATCGGGCGGATGAAGAAGGGATTTTCTGGCAGATCGTAGTCGAGCTGCACGCAGTCGAAGTCGCCGGCGCGCGAGCGACCGACGAATGTCTCGAAGCGGTACAAGCGGAAGCGGTCGACGACGACGCGGTTGATGCCGTCGCCGCGGTCCTCGCCGCGCGGCGCGAAGCTCTTGCCGCGCCACGGGAAGGCGCGCGAGCCGGCCCACGCGCGGACGGCCTCGCTCACCGGCGGCCTGAGGGCGGGCCACGCGAGCATGCGGCCGCGGCAATCGCCGCGGACGTCGGAGAGGCGCGGGACGCGGGCGCCCTCGTAGAGGCGGCGAAGCGTGTCGCAGTCGCGGCCGAGGAGGGCGTCGAGGGTGCGCGGCGTCTCGGCGTGGGCGACGGGCGGGCGAGGGCTCGCGTGCGACGCGGGGCTGTCGGTCGTGACGGTGGTGGCGATCGTCGTGGGCATGGGGCGGCCTCCTGGAGGCACATACGCGTTCGTATGTGAGCGGCTGGTGTTCCACATACGGACGCGTATGTCAAACCCGCTTCAGCCGGTTCGCAGCTCGCCCTTCGCGGCGTCCACCGTCAGCGTCTCGCCTTCGCGCACCGTCACGTCCCCCGCCTCGAGCGTGCGCTCGCTCACGCGCACGATGACCGAGCCGCAGCTCGTCAAACAGGGCTTGCCCAGCGCCCGCGCCATGACCGCGCCGTCGCCCGTCACCCCGCCGCGCGTGGTCACGAGCGCCGCGCACGCGCGGATGCCGTCCGCGTCCTCGGCGCTGGCCTCGATGCGCACGAGCACCGCCGGTGTCCCCTTCGCGGCGAACTCGAGCGCCGCCTCCGTCGAGAACGCCGCCGGTCCGCTGGCCCGCCCGGGGCTCGCCCCAAGCCCCTTCACCACGAGCTTCGCCGTCATGAGACCTCCTGCAACCGTCGCGCGAGGAAGGCGGTCTCGCGAGCGTTGGTCGAGAGCGCGATCGCCCTCGCATATTCGGCGCGCGCCGCCTCCTTGTCCCCGAGCCGTCGTAGCATGTCCGCGCGCACCGAGGGGAGCAGGTGGTAGCGCGCGAGCTCGGGCGCGGCGATCGCGTCGAGCACGGCGAGCCCGGCGGCGGGGCCGTCGGCCATGCTGACGGCGACCGCGCGGTTCAGCTCGACGATCGGCGACGGCGCCGCGCGCGCGAGCTCGCCGTAGAGATCGGCGATCGCGGTCCAATCCGTCGCGCCCGCCGACGTGGCGCGCGCGTGGCACGCGGCGATCTGCGCCTGCAGCACGTACGGACCGCGCCGCCCGCCGACCGTCGCGCGCGCGAGCAGCCCGAGGCCGCGCAGGATGGCGTCCCGGTCCCACGTGGACCGGTCTTGATCGGCGAGGAGCACCAGCTCGCCGTCCGGGCCGACGCGCGCGCCTTCGCGCGACGACTGGATCTCCATGAGGGCGACGAGGCCGAGCACCTCCGGCGCGCCAGGGAGGAGCAGCGCGAGCGCGTGCCCGAGCCGCACCGCCTCCGCGCACATGTCCCTGCGAATGAGCGCGTCTCCGCTCGCGGCCGCGTAGCCCTCGTTGAAGAGGAGGTAGACGATCTCGAGCACGCTCGGCAGGCGCTCCTCGAGCTGTGCGCTGCCCGGGACCTCGTACGGGAGCGACTCGTCGCGAATCGTCTTCTTCGCCCGCACGATGCGCTGCGCGATCGTCGGCTCCGGGGCGACGAACGCGCGCGCGATCTCGTCGGTCGTCAGGCCGCAGACGAGGCGCAGCGTGAGCGCCGCCTGCTGCTCGCGCGGCAGGCGCGGGTGACAGCAGGTGAAGACGAGGCGCAGCTTGTCGTCCTGCACGGCGTCGGGCGCGTCCTCGAACGATGCGCCCCGCAGCGCGTCTTCATGCCACCCGACGTCGCCCTCGCGCGCCTTGGCGTGCTTCCTTCGGCGAAGCGCGTCGACCGCTCGGTTCTTCGCAGTTGCCATGAGCCAGGCCCCGGGGTTGTCGGGCGCGCCCGTCCGCGGCCACGCTTCGAGCGCAGCGACGAGCGCGTCTTGGGCGATCTCCTCGGCGAGATCGACGTCCCCGACCATGCGCGTCAGGCGGGCGACGAGCCGCCAGGTCTCGGTGCGGACGAGGGACGCGAGGAGGGGTGCGGTCGGCGCCACCCCCTCGTTCTACTCTCGACGACTCTCGCCCCGCGCGGAAATCACCGCGCCCGGGCGCGGGTCACGGGCGCGCGAACGGCATCACCTCGCGCACCTCCATCGTGCCGTGCTTGGCGCCCGGGCACTTCGCCGCCCACTTCACGGCGTCGGCGAGCGCCGGCACGTTCACCTTGTAATAGCCGCCGAGGGCCTCCTTTGCCTCGGCGAACGGTCCGTCGACGATGCGCGTCTTCCCCTCGCGCACGCTGACCTTGGCCCCCTTCGACGAGTGCATGAGCGGCTCGCCGCCGAGCATGACGCCGGCCGCCACCAGCTCCTTCGAGTACGCGCCGTACTCGGCGTGCATCGCCTCTTGCTCGGCGGGCGTGCGCTTCAGGTTCTCGTCGACGTGGATGAGGAGCAGAAATTCCATGAGGTCCTCCGGTGGGCGCGCCGCGAATGGCCGGCGCGATGGCGGTCACGGTCGACCGCACCCCTAACGACGTTCGGGGGCGGTGAGAATCGACAGCGCCGCGCGTTTTATCTTCGCGCGCGCGGGCCGCGACGAGGCCCTTGGGTCCCGTGCTCACCCCTTCTTGTTCGTGGCGGGCGCCGGCGTGAGCGCGATCGACGCCGAGTTGATGCAGTAGCGCAGGCCCGTTGGCTGCGGGCCGTCCTCGAAGACGTGGCCCAGGTGCGCCCCGCACTGCTTGCAGGTGACCTCCGTGCGCACCATCAGGTGCGAGCGGTCGGCGTGCTCCTCGATCGCCGCGCCGTCGGCCGGCGCGAAGAAGCTCGGCCAGCCGCAGCCGCTGTCGAACTTGGTGTCCGAGAGAAACAGCGTCGTCCCGCAGCACTTGCAGGTGTAAGTGCCGGCGTCCTTGGTGTCCCAGTACTTGCCGCTGAACGCGCGCTCGGTCCCCTTGCGGCGCGTGATTTCGTACTCCTCGGGGGTGAGGATGGCCTTCCACTCTTCGTCGGTCTTCTTCGTCATCGCCCGACGCAGTTTAGTCGTTGGAGGCGCCCCGGGCGGGAGATTCGCGCGCGGAAGCGCTGCCGGGACGGCCTTGTAAAGCCGCGAGAGTTGGGCGACGCTAGGTGAACACGTGAATACCCAGGAACGCATCGCGAAGCTCGAGAAGCTCCTCGTCACCGTGAAGTCCAACGCCGGCGCGCTGCAGGCGCTCCGCGGGACGGGCGCGAGCGCCCCCGCGGCGCCCGTCGTCGCGCGCGCCGTCATGGCGGACGTGAAGGCCGACGTGCACGCCGACGCCAAGCCCGACGCGGCTGCGCAGGCCGAGACGCACGCGCAACTGCGCGGCGCCGAGGAGGCCGCAAAGGCCAAGCAGGCCGCCGAGGCGAGGGTCGCCGAGGAGGCCGCCAAAGCCAAGGCCGCGGACGAGACGCGTCGCCGCGCCGCCGAGGAGGCGCGCAAGGCCGAGGAGGCGCGCCGCCGCGCCGCCGAGGAGGGCCGCAAAGCCGAAGAGGCGCGCCGCCGCGCCGCCGACGAAGCCGCGAAGAAGCACGCCGCCGACGAGGCCGCGAAGAAAAAGATCGCCGACGAGGCCGCGAAGAAGGCCGCGGAAGAGGCCCGCAAGGCGGCCGAGGACGATCAGATCATGCGCGAGCTCGAGGCCGAGGAGGCCGCGGCAACGGCCAAGGCCGCCGCCGAGAAGGCCGCCGCCGCCGAGGAGTCCCGGGCGGCAGAGGCCGCGCGCGCCGCAGAGGAGCGCGCCGCCGTCGAGGCGAAGGAGCGCGCCGCCGCCGAAGACGCCGCGCGGGCCAAGCAGGCCGCGGAGGAGCAGGCGCGCGCCATGAACGAGGCCAAGGCCGCGGCGCAGGCCGCCGCCGCGTCGGACGCGCCGAAGTCCGAAGCGAAGCCCGCGAAGAAGGACAAGGGCAGCAAGAAGGACAAAGGCGAGCGCCGTGCGGTCGAGAAGATGGCCGCGGAGGCGAGGGGCGACAAGGCCGAGAAGGCCGCGCCGGCGGCTTCGAAGGCCATCAAGAAGGCCGAGCCTGCCGCGATCGAGAAGAAGACCTCGGGCTTCCTCGTGCCCGTCCTCCTCGTCGTGGTCGTCGTCGCCGCGTACGCGGTCTGGCGGTTCGTGCTTTCGCACTGAAGCGGAAGGGGCGTCCGTTTCGCCGCGGACGCGCGCCGCGCACGGGAGCGCGCGAACGGAGCCCCACATGTGGCATCCTGCCCGGCGATGACACCGCTCGTCGCGATTCTTCTCGGCATCGTCGAGGGCCTCACCGAGTACCTGCCGGTCTCGTCGACGGGGCACCTCATCTTGTTCGGCGCGCTGCTCGACTGGCTCGGTCAGAAGACCGAAGGCTCCGCCTCGTTCGACATCGTGATCCAGCTCGGCGCCGTCCTCGCCGTCGTCGTGCAGTACCGCGCGCTCCTCGGCGCGCGCGTCCGGGGGCTCTTCAAGGCGGAGCGCGCGAGCGTGAGCCTCCTCGTCGCGCTCTTGGCCGCCTTCGCGCCGACGGCGGTGGCGGGGCTCCTCTTCCGCAAGGCGATCAAGGCGCACCTGTTCGGGCCGCTGCCCGTCGCCGGCGCGCTCATCGTCGGCGGCGTCCTCATGATCGTGGTCGAGCGGGTGCGCGCCGCGAAGAAGACGACCGGGCTCGTCGGCCTCGAGCACGTGACGCCGCTGCGCGCGCTGCTCATCGGCGTCGGGCAATGCTTCTCGCTGTGGCCCGGCGCGTCGCGCTCGATGTGCACGATCCTCGCGGCCCAGGCGACGGGGCTGTCGACGGCGACGGCCGCCGAGTTCTCGTTCCTCCTCGCGCTGCCGACGCTCGGCGCGGCGACCGCCTACGAGACGTACAAAGGCCGCCACGAGCTCGCGCAGACGGGCGGGCTCGCCGTCGCCATCGGCTTCGTCGTCTCGTTCTTCGTCGCGTGGCTCGTCATCGCCGGCTTCGTGAAGTACCTGCAGCGCCGCGGCCTCGAGCCCTTCGGCTACTACCGCATCGCGCTCGGCGTCGTCGTTCTCCTTTTGCTGGGAAGGCCCTCATGAAACGATCTCTCGTCAAGGTGGCGCTTTGCGCGGGCGCGCTCTCTGCGCTCGGCCTCGCGTGCGGAGGGGCCGCGCCGCCGCCCCCCAACACGCCCACGCCGAAGGTGCAGGCTCCGCCGAGCGAGACCAAGCCCGAGGGCACGAAGCCCGCCGCGCCGGCCGGCGATCCGTTCGAGATCACAGGGCCGCTGCAGAGCGAAGCGGTCATGCCGATCGCCTACGACCAGCTCTCCGCCGCGCTGCCGGCGCCCCCGGCCGGCCTCGCGCCGCCGCCGGCCGCGTGCGCCGCGTACACGGCGCGCAAGAAGGCCGGCAAGCTCGCGTGCGACGCCGCCGTCGCCGGGCTCGACGCCGCGCTCGCCGAAGAAGATCGGGGGACGCGCGACGCGATGCTCGTCGACCTCGAGGCGTGCGCGGAGCTGCCGCTCGGCGTCGTTCGTGCGCTCCGCATCGAGGCGGGCGAGGCGGCCTGCGGCGACGCGCTCGCCGCGCCGGTCGTCGGCAAGCCCGGGCCGTCGCCCGAGGTGCAGCACACGCTCGTGGGGCTCGCCGTCGCCGCGCGCCTCTCGCGCACCGTCGCGG
>JAYVXL010000243.1:0-7214 GCA_043785185.1 Myxococcales bacterium | reverse complement strand
CGGCCGAGAATTCGCTCGCGACGATGGCCGCGGGCCTCGCGCCGAAGGAGCGCGCCGCGCTCGCGAAGCTGCCGACCGTCATCGTCGTCCACGCCGCGGGCAAGGTCACGCCCGAGCACCTCGTCGCGCGGACGGCGTTCGCCCTCGCCGGCGCGCTCGCCGAGAAGGTGCGCGGCTACGTGTACGACGAGACGACCCGCCGCATCGAGACCGCGGCGCAGGCCACGGGCCACGCGATCACCGCGCCGCTCGGCGAGCCCGTCTTCCGCGAGGACCGCGTCGTCGTACAAAGCTACCTGCAGGACGACGGCACCGCGCGCCTCATCTCGCTGGGCATGCGCCGCTTCGGCGCGGCGGATCTCGAGGTGCGCGGCGCGCAGCCCGGCGCGGGCCGCACGCTCGGCGCGATCCTGAACGCCGTCGCCGCGCGCCTCGCGGCGGGTGCGCTCGAGGCGCCGCTGACGGTCACGCTCGACGACCCGCGGGCCCGCGGCAAGAGCGCGGTCGTCGACCTCGTCCCGCCGGAGCGGCAGACCGGCGATCCGGACAACGTGGTCCTGCGCATCGTCCCCGCGGGCGGCGCGAGCGCGGCGGGCTACGACCAGCTCGTCGCCGCGTTCTTCGGCGACGCCGAGCGCCTCGTCACGAGCCCCGACGACGCCGCCCTCGCCGCGGCGACGGCGCGCGCCCGCCGCGCGTTCCCGGCGATGACCGCGCGCTGGAGGCGAGAGCCGGCGCCGCGACCCAAGCTCATGGTGAAGCTGCCGTTCCCGATGTCCGAGCACGACGGCACCGAGTGGATGTGGGTCGAGGTGACGGCCGTGCAGGGAAACGAGATCGAAGGAACGCTCGCGAATAGCCCGTCGTTCGCGACGAGCCTCCACGCCGGCTCGCGCGTGAGGGGGCGGGCGACCGAGCTCCACGACGCGATGCTCATGCTGCCGGACGGCGGCACCGTCGGCGGCGAAACGACCAAGCTCCTCGAAGGGCGGCCGTAGTCGCGCTCGTCGGCCTCGCCCTCATCGCGCGGGCGCTCGTCTTCTTCCCTCGACCGCCGCGCCGCCGAGGGACCCGGCGCGCGTTGACGGCGCGCGCGTCGGCCGAGGGACTGTGCTACGTCCTGCCCCCGGCATGTACTTCCAAGACCTGATCCTCGGCCTCCAGGAGTTCTGGACCAAGAAGGGTTGCCTCCTCGTGCAGCCGTACAACTCCGAGGTCGGCGCCGGCACGTACAACCCGGCCACGTTCCTGCGCGCGCTCGGCCCCGAGCCGTGGAACGTCGCGTTCGTCGAGCCCTCGCGCCGCCCCGCGGACGGCCGCTACGGCGACAACCCGAACCGCCTGCAGCAGTTCCACCAGTTCCAAGTCATCCTGAAGCCGAGCCCGCTCGACATCCAGGATCAGTACCTCGAGTCGCTGCGCGCCCTCGGGACCAAGCCCGAAGAGCACGACGTCCGCTTCATCGAGGACGACTGGGAGTCGCCGACGCTCGGCGCGTGGGGACTCGGCTGGCAGGTTTGGCTGGACGGGCTTGAAATCAGCCAGTTTACGTACTTTCAGCAGGTCGGCTCGATCGAGTGCAGGCCCGTCTCCGGCGAGCTCACCTACGGCCTCGAGCGCATCGCGATGTACCTCCAAGACAAGGGCAGCATCTACGAGTGCATGTGGGCTCCGGGCGTCACGTACGGCGAGCTCACGCAGCGAAGCGAGTGGGAGTGGAGCACGTACAACTTCGAGGAGGCCGACACGAAGGCGCACTTCGCCGCGTTCGACCACTTCGAGGCCGAGGCCAAGCGCCTCCTCGCGCGCAGCGACGACCCGATGAAGAAGCTCGTCATGCCGGCGTACGACTTCGTCACGAAGGCGGCGCACCAGTTCAACGTGCTCGACGCGCGCGGCGCGATCGGCGTGACCGAGCGCGCGCGCTTCATTGGGCGCGTGCGCGGGCTCGCGAAGGCGGTGGCAGAGGCGTACCTCGCGCAGCGCCAGGCGATGGGATTCCCGCTCCTCAAAGGCGCGGCAAAAGCAGCAACAGCAGCGGAGTGAGCATGCGAACGTCCCCGATTCTCTCGGTCTCCCTCGTCGTCGCCGTCGCCCTCAGCGCGCTCGGGTGCGGCCCCAAGGCGCCGGACCCGCGCTACCCGTCGCGCGCGGCCGGCTGCGACGTAAAGCTGTTCCACGACTCGCCGACGATGAAGACCGACAACATCGGCCCCGTCATGGCCGGCTGCGCGACGGACGTGAGCGAGGCCGACTGCTTGCGCCAGCTGATGGACGAGGCCTGCAAGCTCGGCGGCGACGTCGTGTGGGGCGTGCCCGACAAGCCGACGCTCGACGGAAACAAGAACATGTGGTTCGGCCGCTCGGCGCACACGAAGGCGGACACGGGGCCGACGCCGCCGGCCGTGAGCGCTCCGTCCGCCGCGACGCCCCCCGCGCACGCGCGCTAGTCTCGTTTCGTCTCGTTTAGCGAGCCGGCCCTGCTACTCCAAGCACTTCACGAGCGCCTCGCTCGTGGTCGCCTTCATCGCGCACGCGTAGTCCTCGGTCGAGACCTCGCTCGTGCAGTTGCGGAACGAGTCGTCGTTCTTGGCCTCGCCGCGCTCGCGCTCTTGCTCGGCCTTGATCATCTCGGGCGACGCGTCCTTGATGTGCTCTTTGACGACGAGCGTAGCGAACTTGTCGACCAGCTCGTCGCACTGCGCCTGCGAGACGCGCTTCTTGCAGCCCGACAAGCCCCACAAGCCCGACAAGCCGCCGGCTGCGAGCGCCGCGACGAGAAGCGCGGCCGATACGGCGGGACGCGTGGTCATCGGAGGCACTGGTCGATCTCGTCGGCCGACGCCGCCGCGCGCACGCAGACCATCGTCTTGTCCGTCACGCGCTTACCGACGCAGCCCTTGAGCTGGTCGCCCATCGTGGCGCGAATCTCCGCTTTGCGCTTGTCGATCATCGCCTGCTCGGTGATCTGCATTTGCTTCATCTGAAGCTCGACGTTGCGATCGATGATGAGCTCGCAGTCCTCGCGCGTCGCCGGTCGCCCGCAGCCTCCGAGGACGAGGGCGAGGACGAGGACGAGGGCGGCGGAGCCTGCGCCCGCGCGCGCACCCGCCCCGACCCTTCGCTGCACGCTGGCGATCCCGGCCTTTTGCGTCATCGCTCGGGGGAGCAACTACCACGACGGCAGGCGTTTGGCCCGCACAAAGGCAACCAGGTACCCTTCGGGTGTGCCGGCCAAGCAGGCCCGGAGAAGTCCGGAAGAGTACCTCCGCGACGCCATGGCGGCGCCGACGAGAGCGGAGCGCGCGAAGTGGGCCAAGCTCGGGCTCTCCTCGAAGGACACGCTCGACGAGACCACCCACGCGATGCTCCTGCGCCAGCTCTACTTGGCGCTCTTCGAGGCCCGGCGCTTCCGCGAGGCGCACGCGATCGCGCTGCAGGCCTCGAAGGTCGGCGTGCTCTCGGACGTGCTGCTCCAGGACGCCGCGCGCGCCGCGCTCGCGTACGGCGGGCTCGAGGACGCCCTCGCCCACCTCCGCGAAGCGGCCCGCACCGGCCCGCCGTCGCGCCGGGCGTTCCACCACTGGACGCTCGGCAGCATCCTCTTTCTCGCCCACCGCTACGACGACGCCATCGCCGCCCTCGCGCGCGCCGCGAAGTCCACCGGCGGCGAGCGGTCTCTTTACCGCGCCCACCTCGCGCTCGCCCGCGTCGCCGGCGGTGAGCACGTCGGCAACATCCAGAAGACGATCGATCAGCTCGTCGCGACGCCCGCCGGCCAAGGCTATGGCCGATTCGTCCTCGGTCACCTCGCCTACGCCGCCGGCGCCTGGGACGTGGCTCGGCAGTACCTCCTGTCCTTCGTCGAGCGGACGCTCGAGAAGCCGCCGGCCACCGCCGTCGCGCTCGAAGGCGAAATTCGCATGGCGCGCGCGACAATCAAGAAAATCGACGCGCGATGAAGGCGGGCTTGGGGCCCGCGCGATCCTGCTCGCGCGTGCGTGTAGGGCGGCGTCGCAGTGGGCCATGGGCAGGGCTTCATTCCGAAAAACGCGGTGAGCCGCGGCAGTCGCCGAACGACTTGCTATGATCTCGGAGTCTCGTTTGTTGCTCCAAGGAGGATCTCCCGTGAAGAGCCGCGCTCCCGTACGCCTCGTCGGCCCTGCCGTCGTCATGCTCGCGCTCCTGCTGGTGCCGAGCCTCGCATTTGCGGACGGCTCCGACACGGGCACGTTCACCAAGTACGCCGAGCAGAGCCTCGGTCTCGCGATGGTGGTCTCGTTCGGGTTCGGCATCCTCGCGAGCCTCACGCCGTGCGTCTTCCCGATGGTTCCGATCACCGTGTCGATCTTCGGCGCGACGAGCGGCTCGCGAAAGAAGGGCATGGCGCTCTCGGGCGTCTTCGTCCTCGGCATCGCGACGCTCTTCACCATCATCGGCGTCGCCTCGGCCGCGACGGGCGCGATGATGGGCGCGGCGCTCGCGAACAAGTGGGTCGTCGTCGCCATCGCCGGCATCTTCACGGCGCTCGCCGCCTCGATGTTCGGCGCGTTCGAGATGGCGCTCCCGTCCGGCCTCAACAACAAGCTCTCGACCGTCGGCGGCGGCGGCTTCGCCGGCGCGTTCGTCCTCGGCCTCGTCATGGCGCTCGTCGCCGCGCCGTGCACCGGGCCGTTCCTCACCGGCATGGTCCTCTGGATCGCCAGCACGAAGAGCCTCGTCACCGGCGCGCTCACGATGTTCACGTTCGCGCTCGGCCTCGGCGTCCCCTTCTTCATCGCCGGCGGCCTCGCCGTCAGCTTGCCCAAGGGCGGCGCGTGGATGCTCGGCATCAAGTGGGCGAGCGGCGTCGTCCTCGCGTACATGGCGCTCAGCTACCTGCGCGACGCGTTCCCGGCGGTGAAGGCGCTCACCTCGTCCAGCGGCGTCTATGGCGGCGTTGCCGCGGTGCTGCTCCTCGCGGGCCTCGCGCTTGGCACAGTCCACATCCTGGCCGAGCGCCGCAAGTCGCCGATCGCGCACCTCTCGAAGCCCATGAAGCTCGCGTCGATCATCCCCGCGGTGGCCGGCGCGTTCATGTTCCTTTCGTGGTTCAACTCCCCGAAGGCGCACGTGATCTCCGAGGCCGAAGCGGCCATCCCGGACATCCAGTGGGCGACCGACGAGGAGAAGGCACGCGCCCAGGCGCTCACCGACAAAAAGCCGGTCATCGTCGACTTCGGCGCGGAGTGGTGCGCGGCGTGCAAGGAGCTCGAGCACCACACGTGGCCGGACGGCAAGGTCAAGCAAGCCGCCTCGCGCTTCGTGAACATCAAGGTCGACGCCACCGATGACGATGCCCCCGAAACCAAGCGCCTCCAGAAGAAGTACAACGTCGTCGGCCTGCCCACGGTCCTCGTCCTCGACTCGACCGGCAAGGAGCGCGCGCGCTTCAACGAGTACGTGCCCCCCGAGAAGTTCGCCGCGGCCATCGCGAGCATCAAGTAAGGCGGCGGCCTTCGCGTTCGCGGCCGTCCTCGCGGCGGCCGCGGCCTCCGGCGCGTGCGGCCCGCACGGCGGCGGCGGCGGCGGCGGAGACTCCGTCGTCGTCGTCGGCATTCAGGGCGAAGAGGTCGCGTCGTCGGTTCAGTCGGTCCACTACACCGTCACCGTCGGCGGGCAGCCGAGCGTCGACAAGACGGTGGACGTGAGCCGCCTCCCCATCGAGGAGCCGATCGCCGCCGGCGCGGACCCGAACGCCGAGATCGCCGTAAAGGTCGACGGGCTCGTCGGCGGCACGACGAGCATCGTGAACCGCCTCGCCTCGACGCGCTTCGTCCCGCACGCGAAGAAGCTCCTCCGCGTTCGGCTCGAAGCGCGCTGCGAAGCCGGTCTCGTCGGCGGCGGCGGCGCGCCGCTCACGTGCAGCGCGCCGCAGACGTGCATCGCCAGCCTGTGCGCCGATAGCGCGGTCGCCCCCGCGTCGCTCGAGGACTACTCGCCGACGTGGCCGCCCAACGCGCCGGATTTGTGCAAGCCCGCCGGCCACGGCGCCGCGACCATCAGCCTCGGCACCGGGCAGCAGGACTACCTGCCCCTCGCCGACGGCGACACCGTGCGCCTCGAGAAGGGCCCACAAGGCGGCCACCACATCTGGACCGCCGTGCGCATGAAGAACTTGAAGCAGACGGGCACGACGACGACCGTGACCGCCGTGCAACCCGGCACCGGGCTCACCGTGCCGCCCACCGGGGTCGTCTTCTCGTTTGTCGGCGACGAGGGCGGCTACTGCAAGCTGTTCGGCATCACGTTCCGCCTCGACAGTCCGAGCGAGCTCACGTTCTACAAGAATTTCCTCGGCAAGCCGCTCGACGTCACCGTCACCGTCAAGGACGCGTCGGGCGATGCCGCGAGCGCGACGCGCCACGTGACCGTCGCGCCGCTGCTCGTCTGCCTGCCGGGCGACCCCGACCCGCTCTGCCAGAAATGATGGAACGCGCGGCGCGCCAAAAGGGGCGGAGGACGCCGCCGTCCGTCGTGGCGCTCATCGTCGCGGGCGTCGCGGGCGTCGCGACGGGCGGCGCGTGCGCGCGTGCGCCGGAGACGCTGCGCGCCAAGGGCCTCGGCGCGAGCCGCGCGGGGGATGGCTGGATGTATGAAGTCGCGGCGACGGCGGGCGGCGACGAGCTCGCGATCGAAGCCGCGTTTCCGCCCGGCACGACCGACGAGCTCTCGGTCGTCGAGGGCGGCGAGCGGTTCCTGAGCGACGTCGAGGCCGACACGGGCGGCGGCGGCGGCTGGGCCGCGCTGCGCACGCGCGACGGGTCGTGGTTCTTACCCGAGTGCGCGCGCGGGTGCCGCGTGCGCTACCGCGTGCGGCTCGGCGCGGCGGCGCGGGCGAACGACAGCGTCGCCGTCGCGCGGGCGAGCGCGGGCGCGGTCGAGGCGCCGCCGTCGACGTGGCTGCTCCGCCCCGTACGCGCGCCGCTCGGCACGCCGTTCCGCTTCCGCGTGACGCCCGCGCCAGGCGAGGCGTTCGCGACCGGCGTGTTTGCCGCGAGCGCGCCGGCCGAGAAAGGCACGTACGCCGGCAAGGCGAGCGCGTCGTTCCAGCTCCCGTACGGCGCGCTCGGCAAGCTGCGGCTCCACGAGCGGCTGGCCGGCGCGGTGCAGATCGCCGTCCTCCCCGGTGCGCTGCGCGACGAGGCGGCCATGCTCGCCTGGGTCGAGACGTC
>JAYVXL010000242.1:0-2150 GCA_043785185.1 Myxococcales bacterium | reverse complement strand
TCGGCCTCTCGATCGTCCGAAAAATCGTGGATCAGCACTGCGGGGAGGTGCACCTCGAGAGCGAGCGCGGTAAAGGCACGCGCGTCGAGGTGACCATCCCCACGGGCCGCTGAGCCGCCGAGCTCGGTCTAGCTCAGGTCTAGCTCAGGTCTAGCTCAGCCTCGGCGACGTCGCGCTCAGGAAGCGGTCGAAGGCGCGGTCACGCCGGGGACGGCCGAGAGGAAGACCTTGCGCCACTCGTTCGCGAGCTTCTGCTGGTAGGCGATGGACTCCTTGGCCATCCGCGCGCTCTCTTCGATCGCCACCTGCGTGTGGGCGGCCGCGCGGGTCGTCTGCTGCTCGAACATCTCCCACCAGAGGGTGGTGAGCTGCTGCGCCTGGTTCACGAACTCGTTCTTCATGGGTTGGGCGTCTCCTTCACGCCGACTCCAACCGTAAGCATCGTTCGCGGGGGGTCAATCCCATTTTGTTGCAGTGCAGCAAAATCGTCGCTGGGAGGCGCAGACGGCTCGCCTAACCGCGCTTGCGCGGCCTCTTGAGGGAGCGCTTCAACGCCTCGAGCTCGCGGCGCAGCTCGTCGAGGTCGCTCGCCGGCGGGGGGTACGAGGTCGCGGGCGCCACCTGCGGCGGGCCTGGGGGCGGCCCTGCCGGCGGTTGCGCCTGCTGCCACGGGAGCCCGCCCATGAACATGCGCGCGAGCGCGTTCGTCGCCGAGAACGGCACGGTCGCGAGCGGGTTGTACGGCGAGAGCTGCTGAGCGCCGGCCTTCGCCTGCGTGTACAGGTCGAGCGCCCAGGTCATGTACCGGCCGAAGAACTCGGCGAGCGCCTCCTCGCGCATGCGAATGAGCTGCACGAGCAGCGGCACCGGCAAGAGCTTCGCGCGGTGCTCGAGGATGATCTGCGTGAGCGTCGACTGCGTCAGGTCTTCTTCGGTCTTGGCGTCGATGACGCGCACGTCCACGCCCTCGCGGATCCGCGCCGCCAGCTCCTCGAGCGTGATGTAGTGACTCGCCTCGGTGTCGTAGAGACGCCGGTTCGAGTACTTCTTGACGATCATCGGCCATCTCCCTACTGCCGCGCGGCACCCCGCGCAAGGCGACGCGCGGTCGAATGTCGCGATCGTCGCGCGCCGCCGGCCGGCAGCGGCTTCGTTGTTGCGTTGCAACAATTCGCCTTGACCGAGGGGGATCGCGATCGTAGGTTCCGCGCGCCATAAGGAGGCCGTGCATGAAGTTGGGCCTGCTGTTCTCGGTCGCATGCGCATGCGCCGCCGCCACGCCCGCCGCTTGCACGAGCCGCGCGGACCGAAGTTGTACCGCGGGAGCGGAATGCGCCTCGGGCGTATGCCGCGGCGACGGGACGTGCGCGCCGCCCGGCTCGAGCGGCGGGCCCAGCGACGGCGCGCCGGCGGACGGGCAGGCCGCGGGCGAGGCTGGGGACGGGGGCGCGACCGACGGAAAGGGCGGCCCCGACGGGCCGGCGCCGGGCAGCTGCCTTCCGAACCACGACGGCACGGTGACGCGCGAGGAGGTGCCGCTCATGGCGGGCCTCCACGCGAAATATCTCGTCGCGCAAAACGTCCCGGTATCGACGGGCGGGACGAAGCAAGCCGACGGCTCGCGCGTGTGGGACCTGACCGTCGCGCTCGCCGGCGATCACCCGCTCCTCGTCGAGACCGTCGCGCCCCAAGGGCAGTGGTTCTCCGCGGACTTCCCGAGCGCGTCGTACACCGCGCGTCTCGCCGACTCGACGGAGCTTCTCGGGGTCTTCGAGACGACGCAAGCGGCCATCCTGCTGCTCGGCGCGGTGTCGCCGACGGGCGGCGCGAGCGCCACCGAGCTGCCGAACAGCGCCGGCGTCCCGTCGCTGTCGTTCCCGATGCAGCAGGGATCGTCGTGGACGGCGAAGGCGGACATCAACGGCAGGCTGAACGGCGCGCCGACGGCCTACAGCGACACGTACGAGTCGCAGGTCGACGCGCACGGCGTGATGAAGACGCCGTACGCCGACTTCCAAGTGCTCCGCATCAACACGCTGCTCACGCGCAAGGTCGGCTTCGCGACGACGCTCACGCTCCGCACGTTCTCGTTCGTCGCCGAGTGCGCCGGCCCGGTGGCGACGATGCTCTCGAAGAACAACGACACGGCG
>JAYVXL010000241.1:0-2153 GCA_043785185.1 Myxococcales bacterium | reverse complement strand
CCGGCGTCGTACGACAGCTCGATGCGTCTCCCGGCGCCGAGCTCGGCGTCACGCTCGGGGGTGAGCAGCGCGCCCATCAGGTGGCGTAGCTCGAGGTCGCCCGTCTCCGGCACGGCCAGCTTCTTCTGCGCCCCTTGGTGAAACATGCGAGGCGGCCGCCCCGTTCCAAGCCGAAGCTCCGTGGCCCCTTGGCCCACCAAGATCCCGAGAAGTCCGTCCACCGGTACGCGCACGTCGAGCCTCCGCGCGGTTCAAACCCGCCGCATGGGTCGGTTCATCCTGCTTTTTCGCGACTACTTTCGCCGGTAGTCTTCACGGCCGAACGTCACGTCCGCGTGCCCGTCCTCGATCATCTTCCCGCGCAGCGCCTCGACGGCGAGCGACACCACGTCGTAGCGCGTCGACGGCAGGAAGTACTCCTCTTCCTCCATCTCGCCGAGCGCGGCGAGGCGCCGGTCGATCTCGCCCTTCTCCGCGTCGTCCATCTCGAGGTGCGCGTGCCAGCCGTCCTGGTCCCCGAGCAGGAGCGCCTCGCGCGCCATCCCCAGAGGGTTGAACGTGAGGAACACGCGCGTCATGTCGAGGCGCCACGCGTCGTGCTCCCCCTCGGCGAACCACTCGCCGCCGAACGCCCGACGCATGACCTCCCCCAGGTACGCGCCGACGGTCGCCGCGAGCAGATCGAGCGCCTCCGGCTTGGCCATGAGCGCGGCGCGCGCGTCCTTCACGTACTGGTCGAGGAGGGACAGCGTGTCGCTCGTCCCGTCGAGCGGCACTTTGTACTTGGAGAGGACGAACCGCGCGCACGACGCCGCGAGCTCGGCGACGTGCTCGGGGGCCGGCGGCGCCGCTTCGTGGGGGCTGGGCTCGTCCGTGCCCTCCACTTCGGGTCCAAAGTGGGACGACTTGCCGTTGGAATCGCTCATGGTGGCCCTGCTTTACACGAGAGATCGATTTGGATCCTCACGCGGGTAGATTCCCGCGCAATTAATGCATAAATTCAGAGATCAAATATGCGCCTCGGGATCCTCAGCGACATCCACGCGAACTTCGAGGCTTTAAGCGCGGTCCTCGAGGCCTACCGCAAAGAGAACGTCGACGTTTACTACTGCCTCGGTGACACGGTCGGGTACGGCGGCTCGCCGAACGAGTGCTGCGATCTGATCCGCGAGCTGTGCAAGACGACGATCCTCGGCAACCACGACGCGGCCGTCAGCGGGCGCATGGACTACTCGTACTACTACGAGGCCGCGCGCCACGCCCTCGACGTGCACGCCGCGATGATCAGCGCCGAGAACATGGCGTGGCTGAAGAACCTGCCGTACCAGGAGATGCTCACGGACATCAACGTGCTCCTCTGCCACGGCTCGCCGGTGCGCCTCGAGGAGTTCGAGTACATCTTCGCGCCCGAGCAGGCGCGCGAGTGCCTGCCGCTCTGGGACAAGCTCGGTCACATCACGCTCATCGGCCACTCGCACCTCTGCAAGGTGTTCGCGCTCAGCAAGAACAGCGTCGAGGAGCTGCCCTCGATGGACTTCGAGCTCGAGGACGACAAGAAGTACATCGTGTCCGTCGGCTCCGTCGGGCAGCCGCGCGACTTCGACAACCGCGCGAGCTACACCGTCTACGACTCGGACAAGCGGCGCTTCGAGTTCAAGCGCATCGAGTACGACATCGAGCTCAGCGCGGACAAAGTCCTGCGCGCGCGGCTGGAGCGCAACTTCGCGCACCGGCTGTTCATCGGCGTTTGAGCGAGCGCGGTCGATCTTCGGAGGAGACTCTTCTGAGGAGACTCAGCGCTTCGGCGGCGCGACGTCCGCCGTCGGAAGGCGCACGACGTCGCGCACGAACGTCGTCACCTCCGCCTTGATCGCGTACGCGCGGGGCGCCGTGCCGAGCGTCCCCTCGAGCACGAGCTCGACGTCCCCGCCACGCGCGCGCTCCAGCCTCGTCACCTTGAGCTGCCCGCTCCATCGCGCGCCCGGCACGACGAGCGTGGCGCTCCCCGGCACGGACACCTCCGCGTGCTCGATCGACGCAGGCCCGTCCCCCTTGATGACGAGCGACAGCGAGAGGCGCGCCCGCTGCAGCGGCGTCGGCGCGAAGACCGTCGTGCCGACCTCGCGCGGCGCGCCCAGCGTCGCGTGCGTGCC
>JAYVXL010000240.1:0-7228 GCA_043785185.1 Myxococcales bacterium | reverse complement strand
CGCTTCGGGTGAGGAGCCCGCGCCGGCCAAGGCCGCCTGCCGCACGACGCCGGCGAGCGGCGCGCGCAGGTTCTTCTCGACGTCGACGGCGAGCGCCTTGAGCGGCGAGACGTAGAGCACCTTGCACCGCGCCTTCTTGGGCGGCTCCTCCGACCAGACGAGGCGATCGATCGCCGACAAGAACGCCGCGAGCGTCTTGCCCGAGCCGGTCGGCGCGAGGAGGAGCGTGGAGTCTCCGCGCGCGATCGGCCCCCAGCCCAGCACCTGCGCCCGCGTCGGCTCGCCGAGCGAGGCGCGGAACCACTCGCGCACCGGCGCGTGGAATCGTGCGAGCGCGTCCTTGCCCATGGACCGACCATCTTTGCGCCGTTCGGGCGGCCGCGCCAGCGCGGACCCGCGGGCGCCTCGGTTGTGCTAGCTCCTCCTCATCCGCCATGGCCTTGCGCGCGCTCTTCTTCGGCACCCCCGCCTTCGCCGTCCCGTGCCTCGACGCCCTCGCAGAGATCGCCGAGATCAAGGGCGTCGTCTGCCAGCCCGATAAGCCGCAGGGTCGCGGTCTCGTCCTCGCGGCGCCGCCGGTGAAGGCGCGCGCGCTCACGCTCGGGCTGCCGGTCCTGCAGCCGACGAAGCTCAGGAACGGCGAGGTCGCCGCGTGGATGCGCGCGCAAGGCGCGGACGTCGCGCTCGTCGTCGCGTACGGTCGCATCCTCCCGCAAGACGTCTTGGACGCGCCGCGCCTCGGGTGCGTCAACGTGCACGCGTCGCTCTTGCCGAAGTACCGCGGCGCCGCGCCGATCACCTGGGCTGTCGCGCGCGGCGAGGCGGAGAGCGGCGTCACGCTCATGAAGATGGACGCCGGCATGGACACGGGCGACATGCTCGAGCAGAGCGCTACGCGCGTCGCAGAGGACGAGACGGCGGGCGAGCTCGGCGTGCGCCTCGCCGAGCTCGGCGCGGAGCTCGTGCGCCGCGGTCTGCCGAAGTACGTGGCCGGCGGCTACGTCCCCGAGAAGCAGGACGACGCGCGCGCGACGCTGGCCCCCATCCTCGCGAAGGAGGACGGCCTCGTCCGATGGGACGCGCCCGCCCGCGCGGTGCACGATCACGTGCGCGGCATGACGCCGTGGCCAGGAGCGTTCGTGCGCTTCCGCGGCAAGACGCTGAAGGTGCTCGCGACGAAGGTCGCCGGCTTCGCGCGCCCCGCCGCGCCCGGCACCGTCGTCCTCGCCGACAAGACCGGCGTCTTCGTCGCGTGCGGCGAAGGCACCGTCCAGCTCGTCACCGTGCAGCCGGAAGGGCGAAAAGCCATCCGCGGCGTCGAGTGGGTCATGGGGCGCGGCGTCGCAGAAGGCGACGTGCTCGCGCCTTAACCGCTGCG
This sequence comes from Myxococcales bacterium, assembly GCA_043785185.1. Taxonomy (GTDB): domain Bacteria; phylum Myxococcota_A; class Polyangia; order Polyangiales; family Polyangiaceae; genus JANYHK01. The sequence goes on along the minus strand of JAYVXL010000240.1, from coordinate 5,850 downwards.
CGCGCGTCCGGCGTGGCCCGACGGAGCGGACCGCTCGGGCCTTAGTTTCCGACCTCGATCGGCAGCTTGGGAGCGCTCACCTCGTGGTCGACGCCCTCGAGCACGCCCACGAGCGGCGAGACGACGCGGATCGTGTACTTGCCCTTCGCGAGCGGCCCGGCGGCCGTGCGCGGGTAGCCCCTCTCCGGCGGTGTCCCTCGGACTTTGTCGGGCGCCCACTTCATCTTGACCGCGTCCCAGCCGATGCGAATCCGCGCGGTCCCGTTCGGCGCGAGCGTGATCCGGGCCCCCTTCGGCTCGCCCGGCGTCCGCGCCGCCATGCCCTTCGGAAGCGGCGGCGGGTTGCCGCTCGGCATGTCGACGCGCTTGCTCTTGGCGTCGTACGTCTCCACCTCGAACCGCGGGGTCGGGTCGATCGTGAACGTCAGCGGCAGCGGCTGCTTCGTCTTGTTCGTGAAGGACAGGTACAGGTCGGCGTGCTGCCCGGGCGCGACCTTCAGCGGGCTCGCGCTCAGCTTCACCTCGAGGCGATCCTTCGGGTCGAGCGCCTTGTCGTCGATTTTGGGGAGCGGCGCCTCGCACGCGATCTTGTTCAGCACCTCGTCGAGGTTGCCCATCTCGAAGCCGACGCACTCGTCCTTCTTCGGCGCGGCCGTCTCGGTCCCGTCGCCGCCGCCGCCGCCACTGCTGCTGCCGGCGCCTCCAGCCTGCGGGCTCGCCTCGGGCTTCTCGGTCGCGTCGGGATCCTTCTTGGGGCTCGCCTCCGTCGTGTCGATCGCGTCGGCGGCCTGCGCGGGCTTCTTCTTCCCGCAGCCGGTCGTGGCGGCGGCGGCGGCGAGGAACGCGAACAGAAGCGCGGCGCGCGCGCAAGGCGAGTGGCGAAGGTGCGTCATGGCCAAGGTCTCCTCGCGCGAGTATCGCATCATTCGATGCACGCTTCCCAGTCGTTCGGCGTCGGCGCGGCCATCGCGCATGCGAGCTCCTTCCTCGAGACCTCGCGCGTGCATTTCGCGAGCGCGCTCGTGTAGGTCGCCTCGAGGCGCTTCTCCGCGAGCTTCTTCGCGCGGAGCTCGCGCGCGCGCTCCTCGGAGAGGCCTGCGAACGCCGGGTCCTGCCCGGCGGTCATGTCGACGTAGCGATCGAGCATCTTGCCGCACTCCTCGGCGCTCGGCCGCGACGCGCAGCCCGCGGTCGCAAGGGCGAGCACGAAGAGGCTTGCCGCGCGGCGCATCGTCACCTGGCCTTCGGGGACTTGGCCGTCGGGGCGAACGGCGCGAACGCGAAGGCGTACTGCATCGCGAGCATCCGCTTGCCGCGGACGGTGATGGCGCCGTCGCCGAGCGCCTCGTCCGGCGGCAAGCTCCCGTCGACGAGGCGCACGAACGTGTCGCTCGTCGCCTCGAGCACGACGTCGGGGTCGGCCGGATCGATCGGCTTTTTGGCCGCCGTTCCCGACGCGGCGACGAGGCGCACGCGCTCGCCGTCCACGTCGGTGAGCGCGAGCTCCACCTTCGCGTTCACGAGCGCGAGGCGCTTGAGGAGGCGCGGGTCGGAGATCGCGACGACGTCCTTCGGGAACGTCTTTGGCGCGAGCCTCCGCGGTCCGAGCCAGTCGTCGAGGAACAGCTGCGCGTGCTTCTCGGCGACGGTCAGCCAGAAATCCGGTTTCTCCGCAACGCCCTCCGTCACTTTGAGCTCGTGGCCGCGGATGTCGAACGTGAAGGTGCGGAAGCCCGTGACCTCCTGCACGGCGACGAAGCGCTCGCTCCCCGCCGTCTTCGGGACCATCTGCGCGTGCGCGCGCGGCAGCACGTCGGAGAACAGCGTGGCGAGCGTCGTTCCGGGGGGGACTTCGATCGGGAACATGACGCCGCGACGGTAGCACGCACCTGCCGGCGCTCGTCCCAGTCGTGTAGAGTCGAGGTCCCCAGGAGAACCCCATGCGCGTGATGAATTTCAACGCAGGCCCCGCCACCCTCCCGCTCCCCGCGCTCGAGCGCGCGAGGGAGGAGCTGCTCGACTTCGCGGGCTCCGGCATGAGCGTCATGGAGCACAGCCACCGCGGCAAGGAATACGAGGCCGTCCACCACGAGGCGACCGCGCTCCTTCGCGAGCTTCTCGCGGTGCCGAGCACGTACGACGTGCTCTTCCTCCAGGGCGGCGCGTCGATGCAGTTCGCCCAGATCCCCATGAATTTTCTGGGTGCGGGCAAGGTCGGCGAGTACGTCGTGAACGGCACGTGGGGTGAGAAGGCGGTGGCCGAGGCCAGAGCCACCGCCGCGCTGCTCGGCGGCGCGGCCCACGTCGCGGCGACGACGGGCACCGGCGACGGCAAGGAGAAGAGCTACGCGCGCGTGAACACGCAGGCGGAGCTCCGCTTCGAAAAGGACGCGGGCGCGACGGCGTACGTGCACTTCACGAGCAACGAGACGATCCACGGCCTCGAGTACGGCGCGCACCCGGACGTGCCGATGCTGACGGCGCCCGCCGGCGTCCCGCTCGTCTGCGACATGTCGAGCGATTTTCTGTGGCGACCGGTCGACGTCTCTCCGTACGCCTTCATCTACGCCGGCGCGCAGAAGAACATCGGCCCGAGCGGCGTCCTCGTCGTCTTGGCGAAGAAAGACCTCGTCGCCGCGGGCCGCAAGGACATCCCGACGATCTTCCAGTACCGCACCGCGGCGGCGAACGACTCCCTCTACAACACGCCGCCGACGTTCGGCATCTACCTCGTGCGCAACGTGCTCGCGTGGGTGAAGGGGCAGGGGGGCCTGCCGGCGATCGAGGCGAACAACCGCGCGAAGGCAAGGGCGCTGTACGGCGCCATCGACGGCCACGCCGGTTTTTACCGCGGCCCGGTGGAGCCCTCGAGCCGGTCGGTGATGAACGTCGTCTTTCGCCTGCCGAGCGAGGCGCTCGAGGAGAAGTTCGTCGCGGACGCGAAGAAGGCGAAGATGGTCGGCCTCAAGGGCCACCGCTCCGTCGGCGGCATCCGCGTCTCGCTCTACAACGCCGTCCCGCTCGAGTGGGTGAGCGTGCTGGCGGACTTCATGAAGCAGTTCGCGAAGGAGAACGGGTGACGCGATGAGCAACCCCGCCCTCCACAGAGTCCTCGTCTCGGACGCGCTCAGCGCCGCCGGCCTCGCGGCCCTCAAGGCGGCGCCCGGGCTCGACGTCGAGTACGCGCCAGGCCTCAAGGAGGACGAGCTCGTCGCGCGCATCGGCGAGTTCGAGGCGCTCGTCATCCGCAGCGGCTCGAAGGTCACCGCGAAGGTGCTGCAGCAGGCGAGCAAGCTCCGCGTCATCGGCCGCGCCGGCATCGGCGTCGACAACGTGGACGTGAAGGCGGCGAGCAAGCGCGGCATCGTCGTGATGAACACGCCGACGGGCAACGCCGTCACGACGGCGGAGCACGCGCTCGCGCTGCTGTTCAGCCTCGCGCGCAAGGTGCCGCAGGCGACGGCGTCGACGAAGGCCGGCAAGTGGGAGAAGTCGAGGTTCTCCGGGCGCGAGCTCTCCGGCAAGACGCTCGGCGTCCTCGGCCTGGGCACGATCGGCCGCATCGTCGCCGACCGCGCCAAGGGCCTGCGCATGCACGTCATCGGCTACGACCCGGTGCTGTCGCCCGAGCGCGCGCAGAGCCTCGGCGTCGAGCTCGTGAGCAAGGACGACCTCTTCGCGCAGGCCGACGCGATCACCGCGCACACGCCGCTCACCAAGGAGACGACGGGGCTCGTCGACGACGCGGCGATCGCGAAGATGAAGCCGGGCGTGCTGCTCATCAACTGCGCGCGCGGTGGCGTGTACGACGAGGCGGCGCTCCAGCGTGGCCTCGAGAGCGGCAAGATCGGCGGCGTCGCGCTGGACGTCTTCGTGAAGGAGCCGGTGCCGCCGGACCATCCGCTCCTCGCGCGCGAGGACGTGATCGTGACGCCGCATCTGGGCGCGTCGACCGAGGAGGCGCAGGAGCGCGTCGTCCTCGAGGTCATCGCCCAGGTCGCCGCGTACCTCGCCGACGGCACCGTGACCAACGCCGTCAACGTGCCGAGCCTCTCGAAGGAGGCGGCCGCGAAGCTCGCGCCGTGGCTCGTGCTCGCGCGCAAGCTTGGCGAGCTCATCGCGCAGGTCGAAGGGATCCACCCGGCGCAGATCGAGCTCGAGTGCGTCGGCGAGCCGGCGCAGCTCGGCGCGCGGCCCATCCTTCACAGCGCCGTGGCCGGCATGCTCGCGCGCTTCCTCGACGGGCCGATCAACGACGTGAGCGCGCCCGCCGTCGCGCAGGACCGCGGCATCTCGCTGCGCGAGGTCGTCGGCACGCGCAAGACGGACGCGAGCGTCCTCGTCGTGCGCGCGCGCAGCGAGGACGGCCGCGCGATGGCCGCCGAAGGCGCGCTCGACCCGGACGGCGGCCCGCGCCTGCTTCGGTGGGGCGACTACGAGATCAACGCCGAGCTCGCGGGGCACGCCATCGTGCTCTTCAACGACGACAAGCCGGGCGTCATCGGCGCGGTCGGCACGCTCCTCGGCCAGCGCGGGATCAACGTCGTGCAGGTGCACATGGGGCACTCGCGCGCGACGAAGAACTCGGTCAGCGTGTGGACGGTGGACGCCGCGGCGTCGGAGGATGTGCTCGCCCAGATCGCGCGCGCGCCGCACGTCACGCGCGCCGTGCGGGTCGAGCTCTCGGTCGCCCCGAAGGACGACTGAGGCTCGCGCTCTTTCCGCTCTTTCCGCTCCTTCCGCTACTTCTTCTTCGCGGCGAGGGTCTTGAGCTGCTTCTCGAGCAGCTCGGCGACCTCGGCCGGGACGGCGCCGCCGCGGGCCCACTGGTCGGCCTTCAGGAGGGTCGTCTGCGCGCCCTTGGCGAACTTCGTGCGGCGGCCGCGCGCGAGCTTGGTGAACGCGGTCTGCGACTCGGTGACGTTGTGCTTGACGGCGGGCTGAAGGAATCCACGCATGAGGCTGCTCCTGACAGAGGGGGGAGCGTTTTAGACGGGGACCCGCCTTCGCGCAAGCGGGCTCTCAATGCGCCGGGAAAATGGCCATTCCGCACGTGCTCGCCTGGGTGAGCTTGAACTCCGCCTGGTCGGGGCGGCGCGAGTCGAAGAGGATCATCCCGGCCGCCTGCGCCCTCTCGCCGGAGGCCTTCTTCGTGAGGACGCCGCACGGCAGAGGCGGCAGCGACCACTTGAGGTCGACCCGGAAGGCGTCGTCCGTCACCGTCACGGCGCCGAGGGCGCTCGCGATGAGCGGCCCGAACGCGAGCTGCGTGCGCGCGGTCTCCATCGGGCCCGCGGGGTCGCCCGCGAAGCTCCCCTTGAGCGAGAGCTCGAGGCGCGGAGACGCCGGCGTGAGGCGCGCGTCGAAGACCGTGAACGCGACGTCGCCGATGAGGCGGTTCGGCAGCGGTCGGGTCACCTGGGCGGAGCCCTCGACCTGCGTAGTCTCGTCGGCCACGAGGCCGAGGAAGGCGTAGGGAATGCCGAGGCGCGCGAGCGGCTGCCGTGTGATCTTCAGCGTGGCCTGCGTGCCCTGGTCGCCGCGCACGAGGATCGCGCTCGGCCCGTCGGCGAGCACCGGGTCGAAGACGACGCGCGCGCGGATGTGCTTGGACGTCCGCTCACCGTCGATCCGCCACGGGCCCAGCACGCCGCGCGACGTCGTCACGCGCACGCTCGGCGCGGTGAGGTGCGCGTCGTCGCCGAGGTTCGCGCTGACGCGGTTCATGTCGAGCCCGACGCCCTCGGCGTCCACGCGCGAGCCAAGGCCGAGCGGACCCGTCCAGGTGATGCGCGCGTTCTGCAGCGTCACCTTGCGTGCGCGTCCCGTCGCCGCCGACGCGCGTGTCGC
>JAYVXL010000239.1:0-7230 GCA_043785185.1 Myxococcales bacterium | reverse complement strand
GGCACATGGTCACGCTCACGAGATCCAGCCCCGCGCCCGGCCGCGCCAGCTCCGTGACGCTGCCGGCGACCTCCACGACGAGCACCATCCCCAGCGTCCACGCGGCCGCCGCCACGAACGAGAGCGGGCGTTGCTCCGCGGCCGCGCGCGGGCCCACCCTCAGCGCCCTCGCAGGTGCGCGGGCACCCCGCGCTTGACGACCGTGTCGCGCGCCGCCTTGGGGTCGGTCTCCGGGTAGTCGATCGTGTAGTGGAGGCCGCGGCTCTCGCGGCGCGCCGCCGCGCACTCGACGATCAGCTGCGCCACCGTCGCGATGTTCCGCAGCTCGAGGAGATCGCGCGTGATGAAGTAGCTCCAGTAGTACTCCTGGATCTCCTCCTGGAGCAGCGCGATGCGGCGCGCGGCGCGGCGGAGGCGCGTCGTCGAGCGCACGATGCCGACGTAGTTCCACATGAGGCGGCGCAGCTCGTCCCAGTTTTGCGTGATGACGACGGCCTCGTCGCTCGTGCCGGCCTGCCCGACGTCCCAATCCGGCACGTCCGGCCACGGCTTGGTGCGGTCGACCTCGCCGAGCGCGCCGGCGGCGCGCCGCGCGAAGACCATCCCCTCGAGCAGCGAGTTCGACGCCAGGCGATTCGCGCCGTGGAGCCCCGTGTGCGCGCACTCGCCGATCGCCCAGAGGCCGGGGATCGTCGTTCGGCCCTCGAGATCGGTCGAGACGCCGCCGCACTGGTAGTGCGCCGCCGGCACGACCGGGATCGGCTGCACCGTGATGTCGACGCCCCACCGCAAGCACTCGGCGTAAATGCCCGGGAATCGCTCCTTCACGAACGCGGGCTTCTTGTCGGTGATGTCGAGCAGCACGTGCTCGGCGCCGCTGCGCTTCATCTCGTGGTCGATGGCGCGCGCCACGATGTCACGCGGCGCGAGCTCGGCGCGCGCGTCGTAGTTCTTCATGAACGCGGTGCCGTCGAGGCGCCGGAGGATGGCCCCCTCGCCGCGGAGGGCCTCGCTGATGAGGAAGTTCTTCGCCTGCGGGTGGAAGAGGCACGTCGGGTGGAACTGGTAGAACTCCATGTTCGCGATCTCGGCGCCTGCGCGGTGCGAGATCGCGACGCCGTCGCCGGTCGCGACGTCCGGGTTGGTCGTGTAGAGGTAGACTTTGCCGGCTCCGCCCGACGCGACGACGGTGGCGCGCGCGAGGATCGTGTGGACCTTGCCGGCGGCCACGTCGAGCACGTACGCGCCGGCGCAGATCTCCGGGCCCCCGTACTTCGCGAGCGTGATGAGGTCCACGGCCATGTGCTCCTCGAGCACGCGGACGTTCGGGCGCGCCGCGATGGCCTCGAGCAGCGCGCGCTCGATCTCGCGCCCCGTCATGTCCCCCACATGGACGATCCGGCGCGCGCTGTGGCCGCCCTCGAGGTGCAGGTCGAGGTCGGTGCCCTCGCCGGGCAGCTCGCCGGGCGGCCGCTCTTTCAGGTCGAACCGGGCGCCGTGGTCGCGGAGCATCTGGATGCACGCCGGCGCGTCCTTCACGGTGAGCTCGACGACCCGCTCGTGGCTGAGGCCCGCGCCGGCGACCATCGTGTCCGTCACGTGCGCGGCGAACGTGTCGCCCTTCGCCTGCACCGACGCGATTCCGCCCTGCGCCCACTTCGTGTTCGACTCGTCGCGCGCCCGCTTGGTGACGACGATGACGTCCCCCTTGCTGGAGGCCTCGAGCGCGAACGTGAGGCCGGCGATGCCGCTACCGATGACCAGGAAATCGCAGGAGAGCGCCATGGCGATGATCTAGGGAGAGGTTAGGCCAAGACCACCGCGAGCGTGAACGAAAGGTTCGGCGCCGCCCTCCCTCGGGATGAGCTGGTCTGGGCGCCCGCGTTGGCCTTGTCGCGCCGCGTCGACTGCGCTACTGAATGCCCATTCACCCGAAGGAGACCGCCGTGAAGATCCTCGTCCCGCTCAAGCGCGTCAGCGATCCCGACAACGCGAACAAGGTGAAGGTGGCCGGCGCCAAGGTCGACACGACCGGCCTCGAGTGGAAGCCGAACCCCTTCGACGAGTACGCGGTGGAGACGGCGCTTCGCCTGACGGAGAACGGGACGAACACGAAGGCGCGCCTCGGCGAGGTCACCGTCGTCACGTTCGGCCCCAAAGAGACGGAGACGACGCTGCGCGCCGCGCTCGCGACCGGCGCCGACCGGGCGATCCGCGTGGACGCAACCGACGACGCCCTCGACGGCGATCTCGTGGCCCGCGCGCTCAAGGCGCTCGTCGAGCGGGAGAAGCCGGATCTCGTCCTCGTCGGCAAGCAGCAGGTCGACGGCGACGCGAACCAGGTCGCCCAGCTCCTGGCCGAGTACCTCGGCTGGCCGCAGGCGACGTTCGCCGGCCACATCAAGAGCGAAGGGGACAAGGCGCTCCTCGTCGCGCGCGAGGTCGACGGCGGCTCCATCAAGCTGCGCGTCACGCTGCCGGCGGTCGTCTCGGTCGACCTGCGCATCGTGAACGGCGCGGGCGTCACGTCGATGCACACGCCGCCCACCCACAAATACGCCGACGGCGTCCGCTTCGCGGCGCTCATGGCCATCATGGCCGCGAAGAAGAAGCCGCTCACCGAGGTGAAGCTCGCCGAGCTCGCGCCGGACACCGCGCTCAAGATCAAGTACACGGGCTTCGAGCTGCCGCCGGCGCGCAAGGCCGGCGTGAAGATCAAGACCGTCCCCGAGCTCGTGCAAAAGCTCAAGACCGAAGCCAAGGTCCTCTGAGAGGGAATGCCAAAATGAACATCCTCGTCATCGCCGAGCTCTCCGAAGGCAAGCTTCGCAAGTCCACCCACAGCGCGATCACGTTCGCGCGCCAAACCGGCGCTCCGTTCGCCATCCTCGCGCTCGGTCCGGGCGCGAAGGCCGCGGCCGACGCGCTCGCGGGCTTCGGCGCCGCGAAGATCCTCGCGGCCGACGACGCCGCCATCAAGGGCCAGGTCGCCGAGCTGCACGCGCCGACCATCGCGGCGGTCGTCAAGAGCGGCGGCTTCGACGTCGTCGTCGCCTGCGCGAGCTCGTTCGGCAAGGACGTGATGCCGCGCGTCGCCGCGAAGCTGTCCGCCGGCTACGCGGCCGACATCAGCGGCGTGAAGGCCGACGGCGGCAAGCTCGTCTACCGCCGCCCCATCTACGCCGGCAACGCGTACGGCACGTGCGAGCTGCTCACGGCCGTGCAGGTCGTCACCGTTCGGCAGAGCGAGTTCGCCGCGGCCGAGCCCAGCGGAGGCGCGAGCCCGGTCGAGGCGGTCGCCACGGCGCCGGTCGACCCGGCCGCGGCGCGCGTCGAGTTCGTCGGACTCGAGGCCGCCAAGAGCGAGCGCCCGGACCTGGGCGAGGCCCGCGTCATCGTCTCCGGGGGGCGCGCGCTCAAGGAGAAGTTCGCCGAGACGCTCGACCCGCTCGCGACGCTCCTCGGCGCCGCCGTCGGCGCGAGCCGCGCGGCGTGCGACGCCGGCTACGCCCCGCCGGAGCTCCAAGTCGGCCAGACCGGCCGCGTCGTCGCGCCGCAGCTGTACTTCGCGATCGGCATCTCGGGCGCCATTCAGCACCTGGCCGGCATGAAGGGCAGCAAGACGATCGTGGCGATCAACAAGGACGCCGACGCGCCGATCTTCCAGGTGGCCGACTACGGCCTCGTCGCCGATCTCTTCGTCGCGGTGCCCGAGCTGATCGGCGAGCTGAAGAAGGCGCAGTAAGCTCGGCTACTCTTCCTTAGGTGGAGATGGCGCTGGAGAGGCCGCTGGAGAGGCCGGCGGCCCCGGCAGATCCTGCGCATCGAACCGCGATTTCAGGCCCGCCAGCTCCGCGCACGCTTCCTTCTCGTGCGCGTCGCAGCCGCTCATCGCGCCCACGAGGTGGCACGCGTCGGAGTCCCCGTCGTCGCACGCGCGCGCGAGCAGCCCGCGCGCGCGGCTCGGGTCCTTGGCGACGCCGTAGCCCACCGCGTAGAAGCTGCCGAGCGTGCCGCACGCAAACCCCCGGTGCGCCTGGCACGCCTTCTCGTAGAGCTCGCGCCCGCGCGCGCGGTCCACCGCGACCCCGACGCCGCGCGTGTACGCGTCGGCGAGGTTCTCGCACGCCTGCGCGTCGCCGAAGGCGCACCCCTTCTGGTGCATGCGCGCGGCGGCCGCGAGATCGCGGGCGCCCCACTCCGACGACGCGTGAAGCTTGCCGAGCTCGGTGCACGCGTGACCTTCGCCGGCGTCGCAATGGAGGGTGAGCGCCCACGCGCTGTCCTCGACCTCCTGCGGCACGCCCTTGCCGAGCACGAACGCGGGGCGCTTTGGCGGCTCGTGCGCAGACCCGGCGGGGCTGCTCGGCGGCGGCAACACCGGCGCCTTGTCGTAGTAATCGGCGCACGAGGCGGCGAAGGCCGAGGCGACGGCGACAGCGCCACAGGCGACTTGGACGAGGACGCTCACGCCTGCATCTTAGCCGAGCGCCTCCCGCCCGGCGACCCTAGCCATCCGTGGCCGCACGTACTAACGCTCGGGGCAGTGAGCTACCTCGTCCTCGCGCGCAAATACCGCCCCCAGACCTTCGAGGATCTCGTCGGCCAGGGGCACGTCGCCACCACCCTCGCGAACGCCATCGCGCAGGGGCGCGTCGCCCACGCGTTCCTCTTCACCGGCGTCCGCGGCGTCGGCAAGACGACGAGCGCGCGCCTCCTCGCGAAGTGCCTCAACTGCCTCGGCGCCGACGGCGCGGCGAAGGGCCCGACGGCCACGCCGTGCAACGTATGCGCGGCGTGCAAGGAGATCACGGCGGGCTCCGACGTCGACGTGCAAGAGATCGACGGCGCGAGCTACAACGGGGTCGACGAGGTTCGCCGCCTGCAGGAGGGCCTGAATTTCCGCCCCGCGCGCGATCGCTCGAAGATCTACATCGTGGACGAGGTCCACATGCTCTCGAACGCGGCGTGGAACGCGTTCCTGAAGACGCTCGAGGAGCCGCCGCCGCACGTCAAATTCATCTTCGCGACGACCGAGGTCCACAAGGTACCGGTCACCATCCTGTCGCGCTGCCAGCGCTACGACTTCAAGTTGATCGCGACGCAGATGATCGCCGCGCGCCTGCGCGAGGTGCTCGCCAAGGAGAGCGTCGTCGCGGAGGACGGCGCCGTCGCCGTGCTCGCGCGCGAGGCCGCCGGCTCGATGCGCGACGCGATGAGCCTGCTCGATCAGGTCATCGCGTTCAGCGGAGCCAAGCTGACGGCCGATGACGTCGCGCGCGTCCTCGGCGTCGCCGACCGCAAGATCCTGCACGAGCTGGCGACGGCGCTGGTCGGCGGCGACGGCGCCACAGCGCTCAAGGTGGTGGACCGCCTCGCGCAGCAAGGCTTCGATCTCGGCCACGTCGCGCGCGACATCCTCCGGCACCTCCGAAACCTCGTCGTCGCAAAGGTGTGCGGAGAACAAGGCAAGGAGCTGCTCGACCTCGCCGACGAGGAGTCCGCCGACGTCCACGCCCTCGCGAAGGCGGCGGAGGTCGACGATCTCCTGCGCCTCTACCAGGGCTTCTCGCGCGGGTTCGACGAGATCGTGAAGAGCGGGCAGCCGCGCACGGCGCTCGAGATGGCCCTCGTCCGCCTCGCGCGCCGGCCGCCGCTGCTGCCGCTCGACGAGCTGCTGTCGCGCCTCGGCGACCTCGAGAAGCGCCTCGCCGCCGGAGCGCCTCCCCCGCCGCCGCGCGGGGGTGGAGGAGGCGGCAGCGGCGGCCGCGCCGCGAGCGCGCCGACGAGCATCTCGCAGGCCGGCGCGGGGTCTCCGTTCTCCGCCCCCTCGGCGACGCCGATGTCCGGCGGCGGCGCGCTGCACGGCTCGCTCGCCCTCGCCGGCGAGCCGGCGCCGCACGCGTCCGCCGACGCGCTCCCCCTCCGCCGTCCGTCCGCGCCTCCGCCTCCGCCCCCGCCCCCGGCGCCGCGCGCGCAGCCCACCGCCGCGCCGCTCCCGCCGCCGCCGGATCTCGAGGCGTGGCGCGCGATCTTGGATCGCGTGCGCGCGGCGCGGCCTGCGCTCGCGTCCGTCCTCGAGCACGCCGCGGCCGTCGAGGTGCGCGCCGAGCGCGTGCTGCTCGGCTACGCGCCGGGCGATTTTCTCGGCACGCAGGTCGCCGAAGAGGAGTCGGCGCTCCTCTTGCAGCGCGAGGTCCGCGCGCACTTCGGCGCGAGCACGAAGGTGGAGCTGGACCTGTCGATGGGGAAGCCGGCGTTCGCGAGCGTCGCCTTGCTCGACGACGCCAAGCGCAAGGCCGACCTCGCCAAGGCCCGCGCCGAGGTCGAGAACCACCCGCTCGTACGGCAGGCCATCGCGATTCTTGGCGCCGAGCTCCGCGACGTCCGCCTCCCGGGCGGCGACTAGAGAACGCGCGCGCGCGCGCGGGCGCCGACAAGACGCGCGAGATCGAGTAGAGGTAGATGCCATGCAATTTCGCGGTGGGATGAACGAGCTGATGCGCCAGGCCGCGCGCATGCAGCGCAAGATCGAGCAAGCGAAGGCCGAGCTGAAGGACAAGGAGATCACCGCCGGCGCCGTGGGCGACAAGGTGAAGGCGACGGTGACGTACGGCCGCAAGGTCGCGCGCCTCGAGATCGATCCCGAGTTCCTGAAGAGCGAGGGCATCGAGATGGCGCTCGACGGCGTCGCCGCGGCCATCAACGCTGCGATGGAGCAGGCCGACAAGGCGATGGAAGCCGAGCTCGAGAAGGTCACCGGCGGCGTGAAGATCCCGGGCCTCACGACGTAGCCCACGTGCTCTCCCCGAAGCTCCGGCGGCTCACGCAGCTCCTCTCGCGCCTGCCTGGGGTCGGAGAGAAGACCGCGCAGCGCTACTTGATGTTCCTGCTCACCGCAGAGCCCGAGCTCGCGCGCGACGTGGCCGCCGAGCTCGCGGACCTGCACGCGCGCGTGCGGCCGTGCGTCCGCTGCGGCAACCTGGCCGACGTCGAGGACCCGGCGGCCGATGCCGTCTGCGCCATCTGCCTCGACCGCAAGCGCGATCCGCACGTGCTCTGCGTGGTCGCCCGCGTCCACGACGTCGTCGCGATCGAGCGCGCCGGCAGCATGCGCGGCCGCTATTTCGTGCTCGGCAAGCTTCTGTCGCCGCTCGAGGGCGTGGGGCCGGAGGAGCTGCCGATCCCGCGCCTCGTCCGCCGCGTTCGGGACGACGGCGTCACCGAGGT
>JAYVXL010000238.1:0-7246 GCA_043785185.1 Myxococcales bacterium | reverse complement strand
GCCGCCGCCGGACATTCGCCTCCCGCTCATCCAGCAGGGGCGGCAGCTCCTCCAGCGCCAGGAGGCCCGCGTCGCGCCGCTCGTGAAGACGACCGGCTTCGCGTCGCTCGACGAGCTCGCCAAGGCCACCGCCGCGCTCGGCCCGGCGCGCGCGCGGGCCGTCGAGCTGCTGAAGAATCCGAACAACTTCGAGTTCGCGATGGCGCGCAAGGAGACCTCGCGCGACGGCATCGCGTCGCGCGGCTTCTTGAACCAGTACGACACCGGAACATCGGGCGGCGTGCTCAACCCCGGCGTACGCGAGGCCGTCGAGTCGTCGTTCCTCGGCATGTCGATCGACGAGTACAAGTCCGTGCCCAACGCCGTTCGTCCGAAGTACGGGTTCCTGCGGCCGTCGCCCGCGAGCGGCGTGAAGATGGTGGGCACGCTCGAAGGCGCCTACGGGTCGGATGTGTTCGTGTTCAAGCGCGCCGAGGTCGAGCCGAACGCGACGTTTTACCCAAACGATTCGCTCGCCCGCTCGGCCCGCGGAGCCGGCATATTGAGGAGCGGTGGTGCACCGGCCACCGGCCCGGCGCCTCCGGTCACCGAGTGGCACCAGGCGATGCAGCCGATGTCCCAGCGCATGCTCCTCGCCCCGGGGCTCGAGGTGAGCGACGCCCACGAGCTCAGCATCTCGTCGCAGGAGGTCCCCGGATTCCGGAGTTACCCGTTCAACTACCAGAAGACGTACCTTGAGGTGCAGATGTGGCGCCCGCTCGGTCTGCAGGACGTCGAGCGGTTCGAGTTCAAGGGCAGCCCGCCGACGGGCGTCTTCCTGAAGGCGCTGCGCGACAACGGCGTGAAGATTTTCCGCTCCGGCGAGGCGCAGGAGTGGCAAGGCGAGCCGGTCGCGCCGCCCGTCGTCGCGACGCCGCCTCGGGCCGCGCCGGCCCCCGCCGCGCTTCGCCTCGTCCCGCGCCGCCCGCGCGCGGCGCTCGCCGCGCTCGCCGCCTGAGCTCGTCCAACGGCTCGTCGTGCGCGACGATTCGCGTCGCGCGGGCGTGACGCCGCCCTGTGCCGCGCACGGTTTTCCCGCGGCCCAGTCGTGCTAAGACCACCCGCATGCGTACCGAATGGGTGAAGAAGCGCGCCGGGCACGAGAACGTCACCCAGATGCACTATGCACGCAAAGGCATGGTCACCGAGGAGATGCTCCACGTCGCCACGCGCGAGAAGATCGCGCCAGAGCTCGTGATGAGCGAAATCGCCCGCGGCCGCCTCATCATCCCTGCGAACGTGAACCACACGAACCTCGAGCCGATGGGCATCGGCATCGCGCTGTCGTGCAAGGTCAACGCGAACATCGGCTCGTCGGCCGTCGTCTCGAACCTCGACGGCGAGCTGCGCAAGCTCGGCGTCGCGCTCAAGTACGGCGCGGACACGGTGATGGACCTCTCCACCGGCGGCGACATCGACGGCATTCGCCAGGCGATCATCCGATCGTCGCCCGTCCCCATCGGCACCGTCCCCATCTACCAGGCGCTCCAAGAGGCCAAGGACGTGAAGCGCCTCACCGTCGACGACATGCTCGGCATGCTCGAGCGCCAGGCGCAGCAGGGCGTCGACTACTTCACGATCCACTGCGGCGTGCTCGTCGAGTACCTGCCGCTCGTGAAAGATCGCATCACCGGCATCGTGTCGCGCGGCGGCTCGGTCATGGCGCAGTGGATGCTCGAGCACCACAAGCAGAACCCGTTCTACACGCACTGGGACGCCGTCCTCGAGATCTGCAAGAAGTACGACGTGTCGATCAGCGCGGGCGACGGCCTGCGCCCCGGCTGCCTCGCCGACGCGAGCGACAAGGCCCAGTTCGCCGAGCTGGCGACGCTCGGCGAGCTCACCAAGCGCGCCTGGGAGAAGGACGTCCAGGTCATGATCGAGGGCCCTGGCCACGTGCCGTTCGATCAGATCGAGATGAACGTGAAGAAGGAGATGGAGCTCTGCCACGAGGCGCCGTTCTACGTCTTGGGGCCGCTCGTGACGGACATCGCGCCCGGCTACGACCACATCACGAGCTGCATCGGCGCGACGATGGCCGGCACCGCGGGCGCGGCGATGCTCTGCTACGTCACGCCGAAGGAGCACTTGGGGCTGCCGAACGAGGACGACGTGAAGCAGGGCCTCATCGCCTACAAGATCGCCGCGCACGCCGCCGACGTCGCGCGTCACCGCCCGGGCGCGCGCGATCGGGACGACGCGCTCAGCCGCGCGCGTTATGCGTTCGATTGGAAAGAGCAGTTCCGCCTCTCGATCGACCCGGAGACCGCGCAGGCGCTCCACGACGAGAGTCTGCCCGACGAGTACTTCAAGGGCGCCGAGTTCTGCTCGATGTGCGGGCCGAAGTTCTGCTCCATGCACATCAACCGCGCCGTCGAGGACTTCAACAAGAAGCTCGAGGAGGACCGCAAGGCCGGCAAGCGCTCGCTCGATCTGTTCACGGCGTGAAGGCGGGGCGCGCGCTCGGCCGTTGGGCGGCGGCGGTACCGCTCGTCGCCCTCGTCGTGCTCTTGGCCGGCTGCCCGAAGGCGACCGCGCCGACCGACGCGGGGGCGGGCGCGGTCTTCGTGCCGCTGCCGCCCGACGCGGGCGCGCCGGCGCGCGCGGCGGAGGTGGACGATCTATGGGCCCGCGCCGGCGATGAAGACGGCGGCGTGCCCGACGATCTCGCGCGCCTCGCGCAGCGCGAGGGGGTGGCCGGCCTCATCGAGCGCGGCGCGCACCCGGCGCTGCGGCGTACGGCCGCGCGCGCGCTCGGCTACACGCCGGGGTTCGGCGCGCTCGCGTGGCTCGGCGCGGTCGCGGTCGCGGGGGACGACGCGCCGGCCGCGCTCGCGGCGCTCGAGAGCGCCGTACAGCTCGCGTCGCAGCCGCGCCGCCCCGTCGACGCCGAGGACGCGGACGAGATCAGGGCCGGCTGCGAGAAGCTCCAAGGCATCGCAAAGGATCCGAAGGGCGAGCGTGTCCGGCGCGTGCTGGCCGTCCGCGCGCTGCGCATGCTCGCGGACAAGGGCTGCGCGAAGGAAATGCCGACCGACCTCGACGCGCGCTGATCATGTATCCTCGCCGGCAATGGCTGGCATCGACTCCGGTCGCTTCTCGCAAGTAGCCCCCGTCTCCGGCGGCAACCCGTACGGGAACGAGCAGTACTTCATCCAGCTGCTCGGCAAGGCCGTCGCTGCGAAGGCGAGCGACATCCACCTCAAGGTCGGCCACCCGCCGGGCGCGCGCGTACGCGGCGAGCTCGTGTTCTTCCGCGCAGAGCCGCTCAAGCCGCAAGACACCGAGTCGATCGCCAGGCTCCTCATCCGCGATCCGAGCGTGAAGAACAACCTCGAGAACCTCCGCGAGTACGACACGGCGTACTCGGCGCCGACCATCGGGCGCTTCCGCGTGAACATTTACCGCCAGCGCGCGTCGCTCGCGGTCGTCATGCGCGCCATCCCCGACGTCATCCCGGACTTCGACACGCTCGGCGTTCCCCAGGCCGCGCGCGCGCTCATCGAGAAAGATCGCGGGCTCATCCTCCTCGTCGGGCCGACGGGCTCGGGCAAGACGAGCACGCTCGCGTCGATGATCGGCCACCTGAACCGAACGCAGCCGCTCCACATCGTCACCATCGAGGATCCCATCGAGTTCTGGCACAACGACGACAAGTCGAGCGTCAGCCAGCGCGAGGTCGGGCTCGACACCGGCGGCTTCGCCGAGGCGCTCCGCGCGGCGTTGCGTCAGGATCCGGACGTCATCTTCGTCGGCGAGATCCGCGACGAGGAGACGATGGACATCGCCCTCAAGGCGGCCGAGACCGGCCACCTCGTCTTGTCCACGCTGCACACGCCCGATGTGTCGCGCACGTTCGGCCGCATGCTCGCGATGGGGCCGAAGAACCAGCCGGGCGGCGCGGACGAGACGCGCGAGCGCATCGGCGACGCGCTGCAAGGCGTCATCGCGCAGCGCCTCCTGCCGCGCAAGGACGGCGCGGGGCTCGTGCTCGCCGCCGAGGTGCTGGTCGCGTCGGGCACCGTGCGCGAGGCGATCAAGCGGCCGGAGGGCAACCCCTCGCTCAACGAGCTCATGGAGAAGGGCGTCCACCCTTACGGGATGCAGACGTTCGCGATGCACATGAAGCAGCTCGTGCAAGCCGGCGTCGTCGACAAAGACGTCGCGCGGCTCGCCTCGACGTTCTGAGCGCCGAGTCGAGCGAGGAGAGATCGCGAGATCGCGGCCATTTGGCCCGAAAAGTTGCGTTCGTGGTCGCCGGCCGTACGATCCAAGCTGGCGGCCGATGCGTCACCCTCGCGCGCTTCGCGTGCTCTCGTTCGTCGCGACCTTGACCGGCGCGTTGCTCGTCAAGAGCGCGGAGGGGAGTCGCGTCGCCGAGGGCACCGACGCGACCGGCGCGGCGGGCGCGGATGACGCCGTGAGGCCCGCGGGCTCTGCCGCCCCCGCGCCGCCCGCGCCGCCGCGCCGCCCGAACGTCGACCGCTCCGCCGAGCCCATCGCGGTTGGCCGCTGCGACGCGAGCGCGCAGGCGTTCGCGTTCACGATCGCCCACGTGAACGACATGCAGGCGCGTTACACAGACCGCTTGGACGGCAAGAGCCGTTGGGCCTACGTCGCAGGCTACCTGCGCGCCCTCAAGGAGGAGGTCCCGGCGACGCTCGTGATGGACGCCGGTGACGACTACGAGAAGGGCTCGATCGTCGATCTCCGCTCGATGGGCGAGGCGACGCGTCAGCTCTTGCAGGCGCTCCCCATCGACGTCCGCACGATCGGCAACCACGACTTCGCGTACGGAGAGGCCGCGCTCTTGCGCGACGTCCTCGCGAGCGCGCACCCGGTCCTGGCCGCCAACGTCGCGTACGCGGACGGCGCCTCGCCGCTGCTCCCGTACGCGCGCTTCGACGTCGGGTGCGTGAAGGTCGGCGTCGTCGGGCTCGTCACCCAGGGCTACGGCGCGGATGACCAGCCGACGAAGGCGCCCTACGTGGGCGTGCTCCTCCACGACGATCGCTACGAGGCCGCCGCCGAGCGCGTCGTGCGCGCGCACCGCGGCGAGGTCGACGTGATGATCGCGCTCGACCACCTCGGGCTGTTCGAGGACGCGCGCGTCGCGCAGCGCGTGCCCGGCGTCGACCTCGTCGTGGGTGGCCACTCCGAGGACCTCGTGAGGGCGCCGCTCGGCGTCGTGCGCCCCGACGGCTCACGCGCGTGGGTCGCCCAGTCCGGCCACTACGCCGAGACGATTGGGCGGCTCGATCTGTCGTATTTGCCGCAGCAAAAGCGCCTCGTCGTCGAGCGCGCGCGCGTCGTCGACGTGACCGCGTCGCTCCCCGTCGCGGCCGACGTCGCCGATCTCGTCGAGCAGCTCGAGCGCGAGCACGCGCCCGACGCCGTCGCGCCCATCGCGGTGACGAAGGCCGAGGTCCGCGCGCGCGCGATGCCCGAGCTCGTCTTCCGCGCGGCGCAGGAGATCTGGGGCGTCGACGCGCTGCTCGTCGGTCGAGACGTCTTCTGGAGCGGCCTCCCCGCAGGCCCGCTCACGCTCCAGCGCCTCTACGACGCGGTCCTCGTGCAGCGCGAGCCGTCGGGGACGAGCGGGTTCTCGTCGCTCTACGTCGTCGAGCTGTCCGGCGCGGAGCTCGCGGGCGTCGCGGCGAAGACGGCCGGCGGCGAGCGCTTCGCCACGTACCTCCCGGCGCCCTTGCGGCGCGAGCAGACCTACCGGCTCGCGATCGAGAAGCGCGCGCTCACTCACCCCGAGCTCGCGATGCGCGGCGCGGGCGCGCTGCCGGAGGGGCGTTTCGCCGGCGAGCTCGTCGACGTGCTCGAAGCCTACGCGCGCGCGCGCACGCGTCAGGGGCTCGCGCTCGACTGAGCGGCGATCCACGCGAGGGCGGCCTCGAGCTCGTCGGGCTTCTCGAAGACCGGCGCCATCGCCGCGGCGCGCGCGCGAAGCTCGCTCGTCGCTCCTGCCGTGAAGAACGCGAGCGGCAGCCTCGGCGCGCGCGCGCGCAGGGCCACCGCGACGTCGACGCCGTTGCCGTCGCCGAGGTCGAGGTCGAGGAGCGCGCACGACAGGGCGATCGGGTCCACGGCGGACGCCTTGGTCGCGCTCGTCGCCTCGACGCACGCGATGCCAAGGGCGCCGAGGCGACGTACCACGGCCGCTCGGGCGACGTCGGTGTCGTCCGCAATGAGAACGACGTGCGGGGAAGGGGGCGTCAAGCGACTCCAATCGACCCCCCCGCTCGAGACCCCCTCATCATAGCGCAAGCTTCGTCGTGGAACACCGCCCCGCGTTGGTGCACCGGCTGCCCCGCGCTGGCGCGGGAAATCCCAATGAATCCGGCCCCGCCAATCTTGGCATCCTCCTCGCTATAGACCTCGGCACAGTCACCCGAACGGAGGACGCGCAGCCGCGTGGTCTTGCCGGGCTTGGGTGGACAGGAGGAGATCATGCGCATCGAGTTTTGGGGCGTTCGAGGGAGCATCGCGTCGCCGGGCCCCGACACGGCGGAGGTCGGCGGCAACACGAGCTGCGTGGAGGTCCGCTGCGGCGACACACGCATCGTGCTCGACGCGGGCACGGGCTTGCGCCGCCTCGGCGACGCGCTCATGGGCGAGCTGGCCGAGACGAAAAAGCCGCTCGACCTTCACCTGCTCCTCAGCCACTGCCACTGGGATCACATTCAGGGCCTTCCGTTCTTCGTGCCGGCGTACGTGCCGACCACGAAGCTCACGGTGTGGGGCGCGGAGAACGGGATCATGTCGATGCGCGAGACGCTCGCGCACCAGATGATGGGCCCGGTCTTTCCGGTGCGCCTCGACGAGCTCGGCGCCAAGCTCGACGTGCACCAGGTGAAGCGGGGCGCATCGTTCGAGATCGGCGACACCAGGGTGCGCGTCGCGAAGCTGAACCACCCCGGCGGCGTGCACGCGTACCGCATCGAGCACGACGGCCGCAGCGTCGTCTACGCGACCGACACCGAGCACTACGCCGTCCTCGATCCCGAGCTGCTCGCGCTCGCGCGCGGCGCGGACGTGCTCATCTACGACTCGCAGTACACCGAGGAGGAGTACGCGAAGAAGGTCGGCTGGGGCCACTCGACGTACGTGCGCGGCTGCGAGCTCGCGCAGGCCGCCGGCGTCGGCCAGTACGTGCTCTTCCACCACGATCCGTCGCGCACGGACGCCCAGGTCGGCG
>JAYVXL010000237.1:0-2166 GCA_043785185.1 Myxococcales bacterium | reverse complement strand
TTCTGCGCGCTCGACTGGTTCGCGAGCGCCGCGCCGACGAACACCGCGCCGGCGACCGCGGCCGCGCCCGCGCCGACGAAGAGGACGTACGACACCCTTCGCTGCGCCGTGTCCGGGAGCGGGACGGTCAGCCGCTTCTTCTGGTCGCGCGCGAGCGTCAGCTCCTCGGAGAAGCCGACGTGCCCGTTCTTCGCGACGGTGACGAGGTGCGTGCCGGGGGGCGCGTCGATCGCGGGGAGCGGCGTCGTGCCCGCCGGGCGTCCGTCGATCGTCACCTGCGCCCCGTCGAGGGCGATCACCGTGACCTTCGCGGGCTTCTCGCGCAGCTGGACGTCCACCGGCAGGAGGGCGTTGTCGACCGGCTGCACGTCGCGCTCGTCCGGGAAATAGCCGTCCGCCGTCGTCGAGATGTGGTGCTTCACGTTGGGCTTGAGCTCGACGGCTTGGCCGGCCTTCGCCGCCGCGCCGTCGATCGTGACGCGCGCGCCTTCGACCTGCGTCATGACCATCACGCGCGTCGGATCCTTCGTCGCCGGCCGCGTGGACACCGGATCGCTCGCCGTGCGCGCCGCGATCGGTTCGAGCTCGGCGAGCGCTTGCGCCGCGTCGGACACGCGGCCGCCCTCCTTCAACGTCTCGACGTACTCGCGGTACCGCTTGATCGCCTCCCGCAGGTGCTCCGGCTCCTTGAGCAGGTAGTACTGCCGGCGGTGCGCCTGCGCGATCGAGAAGACGATCTGCGGGCGCGGCACGATGCGGTTGGCGTCCTCGAACGCCTGGATCGCGGCGTTGAACTGGCCGGTCTCGTACGCCTTCGCGCCGGCGGTGAAGAGCATGCGGGCCTGATCGAGCTGAGCCGGCGTCGGGTCCGCGGCGGCGGCGCTGGCCGCGGCGAGGACGAGCGCGAGACCGACGGAGAGCGCGCGAAGTTTCATTGGAGCTCCGGGAGGCCGCGGAAGACTTGGAGGATGCCTGCGCTGACGACCGCGAGGTCGTCGACGCCGTCGCCGTTCATGTCGCCGGCGGCGATCGACGAGCCGGCGGGGAGGCCGCTCACCGGCTGCGCCGGCGCGCCGATCGCGAACGCCGCGCCTTGGCGTTTGGCGACGAAGACGCCTTTGTCGGTGAGCAGCGCCAGCTCGAGCTCCGGGTCGTCGTCCAAGTTGAGCGGCGCCATCGCGATGAGGCGCGTCCCGGGCGGCGCGTCGACCGACACGGGGCTCGCGTCCACCTTGCCCGTGCGCGTGTTCAGGTAGACGCGCCCGTGGAAGCCTTTTTGATCGTTGTACGTGACGAGCACGTCCATCGCGCCGTCGGCGTCCATGTCCGCGCGCCTCAAGCTCCAGCGGCCGAGGCCCGGCGCGAGGCCAATCGCGACCGGGTTCGGGTCTGCGGTAAACGTCGTCCCGTCCGAGCGGAGGACGAAGAGCTTGCCGGTGGAGGTCTCGGCGATCGGCGGGACGAAGAGGACCACCTCGTCGAACCCGTTCGGGCTCGCAGGGTCGAGATCGATCGCGACCATCTCGGCGCGCTCGTCCTGCCAGCTGAGCCCGCCCTGCGGCGTGCGGCGTATCGGGTCGACTTTGTAGGTGTCGAGTGGCGTCGTCGAGATGGAGATGTTGCTCACGTTGATTTGGGCGTCGCCGTTGACGGGGATGAGCCACGCGCTCACCGTGTTGGTGCTGGTCATCGCGTCCTTGACCTCGTACGCCACGGCAGCGACGGCGCGGTGTGGGTCCTGCGTGAACTGCCCGATCGCGAACGCCACCGCGTCGGAGGAGACCTTGGCGTTGCCGAGATCCCGTCGCGGGCGCGTGAGCACGAACGGGCTCTGCAGGAGCCGGTCCGACGAGCCGCTCAGGATCGAGATGTACTGCGCGCCGTCCGGCGACGTCGCGAGCGCGCCGATGTCGGCGATGCCGTCGGCGGAGATCGCCCTGTTGCCGTAGGCGCTCAGCGGTCCCGCCGAGAGGGCGGTGATGCTCCCGACGCGCGCCTGCACCGACGGCGCCTCGGGGACGCCGGTCGGCGTGCCGAACGCGATCGTGACCGCGTCGGGCGACTTGTCGTCGAAGCGCTCGCGGAAGGCGATGTCGAGGACGAGATCGCCGTCGAAGTCGCCGAAGGCGAAGTAGCTCGGCGAGCCGATGAGGTCGAAGCTGTGCA
>JAYVXL010000236.1:0-7275 GCA_043785185.1 Myxococcales bacterium | reverse complement strand
GGGCCCGGCCCGACGCGATGCGCCTCGCGGAGATCGCCGTCGGCGACTTCAACGGTCGACCGAGCGCCACGGCATTCGAAGGCGTTCATCGACTTCTGTCGGGCGAGGTTCTGCGTTTTCGCCCCGGAGGCGCCCCGCGTGCCTCCTTCCTCGCGCCGCCCGCGATCACGGCGGTGCGCGGCCGCCCCGACGAGCTCGCGCGTGCCCTGCGCGATGAGGTGATCGCCGCGGCCCGTCGCGCGATCGAGGGGCTCGGCCGCGTCGCCGTTCTCGCAGGCGGCGGTGTCGACTCGAGCGCGCTGCTCGCGGCGGTCACGGCGCTCGTGCGCGGCGGCTCCGCGAAGGAGGTCGTCGCGCTCAGCCTCCACTTCGGCGGCCCGGGCGACGACCGGCCGTACATGGACGCGCTCGCCGCGGAGCTCGGCATCGTCCCGCTCCGGATGGCCCCGCGCGCCTTCGCTCCGTTCGTGAAGCGTTCGCTCGTCGTCGATGGCCAGCCGCTCGCGTCGGCGATGGGGGGCTGGGAGGTGGGCTTCTTGGAGCTCGCCAAAGAGCGCGGCGCCGACGTGCTGCTTGGCGGGCGCGGCGGCGACGAGCTGTTCGACGGCGACCCGCGCGGCCTCGCCCTCCGCGCCCTCGGCGGCGACGTCGTCGGCGCGGTGCGCGAGGCCGCGGACCTGCGGGTGCCCTGGGAGAGCACGCGCGCCCAGCGCGTCCGCGAGTTCGTCGTGCGCCCGCTCGCGGTGCACGCCACGCCGCGCCCGCTTCGGCGCTGGGCGCGGCAGCGCCGTCGCTCGGTGCCCGGTTGGGCCGGCCCGGTCCTGCGCGACGTTCTGCGTCGTCCGCTCCCCGATCCCGTCTCGGACTTCGGGCCGCGAAATCCTGGCGAGTTCTTCGCGCGCCTCAGCGACTCGAAGCTCGCGGTCGAGATCTCCGACGCCCAGTGCGCGCTCGAGGCGGACGTGGGCTTGCCGACCGAGACGCCGTTCCTCGACGAGCGCCTCATCGGCTTCGTCGCAGGTTTGCCGGCGGGCGCGCTCTTCCGGGGCGGCTACCTCCGCGGCCTGTTCCGCGAGGCCTTCGCGGGCCTCGTGCCCGATCGCGTGCGCTTGCGCACCGACAAAGCAGATTTCGAGCCGGCGCTCGACGAGATGCACGCGGCCGCCGGCGGCCGCGGCGCGCTCGCGGAGCTCGCAACGGTCCCCGCGCTCGACGCGCTCGGCGTCGTGCGGGGCCCGGCTTTTCGCGCGGCCTTCGACGCGTTCGTTCGCGGCGACGTCGGCTACGAGGGATGGCACGAGCTGTGGGCCCTTCTTTCGCTCGAGGCGTTCGCGGGACAGGCGCTCGCGGCGGGCGCGGCGGCATGACCGCAGTCCGATGGATCAGCGAGCAGCACGAGGCGGGCGCGCTGGCCTTCCGCCTCGGCCGGCAGGGGGAAGACCTCGTCGCCGAGTTCGTCGACGTCGCCACCCTCGTCGCGAGCCGCGATGGGCGAGAGCTCGCGTTCCTCCCCGCGCCCGGGGCCGACCCCCGCGTCGTCGCAAAGGTGCACGGTAGCCTCGTGCCCGCGCTCCTGCGCCACGTGACGTCGCGGCTCACGCTCCACGGGTCCGCCGTCGCGGTCGGCCCGCGCGTCGCGACGCTGCTCGGGGCGAGCGGGGCCGGCAAGTCGACGCTCGCCGCGCACCTCTGCGCGCTCCACGGCGGGGCCCTCGTCGCCGACGATACGACCGCGCTCGACTGGGAAGAGGACACGGCGCGCGTCGTTCCGACCGAGCGCGTGCACTGGCTCGTTGGAGGGTCGGTCGACCCGCGCGAGGGCGACGAGAAGCTGCCCGTCGCCCCTCCGCGCCTCGGCGAGGGCGCGGCGCAGCTCGCGACGGTCTGCTCGCTCTCGTTCGACGCGAGCCTCCCGCACGCGCGGCTCCGCCGCTTGCGCGGCCATGAGGCGCTCGCGCGCCTGGTCCCGAACGTGATTCGATTCGTCGTGGACGAGCCGGCCGCCCAGCTGTGGGAGCTCGCGGAGCTTGGGCGATTGGTCGAACGGGTGCCCATCTACGAGCTGGCGCGGCCGCGCGGCCTCGAAGGCCAGCGTGAGTCGGCGAGGCTGGTTGCCTCGCTGCTCACGCCGGGGGAAGATGAGGGACGATGAGCGTCGGGAAAGGCGGGCGGGTGCGCCCCACCAAGGGGGTGCACGTGCGAGAGTTCGACGGGGAGATGGTCCTCCTCGATCTCGAACGGGGCGAGTATTTCGGCCTCGACGCGCTCGGCGGGCGCGTCTGGAACGGGCTCGTTCAGGGCGAGTCGCCCGAGCAGATCGCCGCGCGCCTCGAGCCCGAGCACGACGTCACGATGGATCGCTTGCTCACCGACCTCGTCGCGCTCACCGACGAGCTCGTGCGGCGCGGACTGGTCGAGCCCGCGTGACGATGCTGTCCTTGCACGCGCTCAACCTGACGGCGCTCGTCGCGCTCGCCTTTCTGAAACCGCGCGACGCGCGCGGGCTCGTGGGTCGGTTGGGCGCCAAGCTGCGTCGCCCGCTCGACCCCACGACCGCACGCGAAGCCGTGGACCGACTGAAGCCGGTCGGCACGTGCCTGAGCCGCTCCCTCGCGATCGCCGCGCGCCTGCCGGACGCGCAGGTCGTCATTGGTGTCCGCAAGGAGAGCGGCGGCGCCGTCCGCGCGCACGCGTGGATCGAGCTGCGCGGCAAGCCGCTGGTGGACGGCGAGGTCGTGGGCGAGGAGCTCGCGCGGCTGTGAACGCGGGCCGCGCCGAGGCGCGCCAGCTTCGGCCTCCGCGCACGAGGCCCCTCGCGATCGTCTGGCGGGCGTCGGGCCCGAGGCGCGCGCGCGACGTGGCCGCGTCGGCGGCGATGCTCGTCGTCGAGCGCGTGGGGACGGTGGCGTTCGCGCTCGAGATCGTGCGCCGCGAGCGCGACGCCGCGCTGCTGGCGAGCGGGGCCCTCGCGCTCTTGTACGCCGCGCGCGCCGTCGTCCGCGGGGTGCAGCGGTCTCGCGTTCAAGAGCGACTCCACCTCGCGACCGCGCGCGCGCTGCTCGGCGGCGACGTGCTCCGCGCGAGCCCCCTCGACGACGAGGATGCGCAGGGCGCAGTCCTCGACGGCGCAGCCGCAGGATCGCGCTTCATGTCGGACGTGGTGCCCGACCTCTTCGCGGACGCGCTCGTCTGCATCACGATGCTCCTATGGCTCGGGGCCGTCGAGCCTCATCAGGTGCTCGGTGTCACGGCTGTCGCCGTAGTGACCGGAGCGCTTCTCTTGGCGGTGGTTCGCCGCGCGGTCCGCCGCGCCGAGGATCGCGCCTGGCGCCTGCACGGCCCCGTCGTCGACGATCTCCTCGCGATGCTGACGAGCCGGCTCGAGCTCGTCGCCAACGGCCGCGAGATCGCCTTCCTCGCGCGCGTAACGCGCACGCTCGACGCGTGGCGCCGTGCGTCGCTGCGCGCCGACGCGCTGAGCATGATCGTCGCCCGGCTGCCTGCGCTCGCCGCGGTGGGGGCGCTCGCCGCGGTCCTCGGCCTGGGCATCTCGTGGCAGGACCTCCTCGGGAGGAATGTCGTGCTCGAGACAGCGGTGGTCGTGGCGGGCTTTCCTTCGTTCGTCGGGCTCGCGAGGGGACTGCACGAGGCGGTGCGGGTGGATACACGTACGCGCGCGATGGCCGAGCTCTTGGTCGAGACGCGCGGCGAGCACGGGCGCTCCGGGACTACCCCCGTCGGCGCGCCGTCGCGCGTCGACCTCGAGGCGCTGGCGTTCGCCTACGCCGCGGGCGCGCCGCTCGCGCTCGCGCCGGTCTCGGTCGCCTGGGCCCGGGGCACGCCGCTGGTCATCTGTGGCCCGAACGGCGCCGGCAAGAGCACGCTCCTCCGTCTTCTGCTCGGCCTCGCTTCACCCACCGGCGGCGCGGTGCGCGTGGACGGTCGCGATCTCCGCGGCCTCGACGGCGCCGCGTGGCGCCGCGGCGTCGCCTACCTCGCGCAGCGTCCGTACCTCTCCGACCGCGCGACCGTTCGCGAGGCCATCCAGCTCCTCGCGCCGGGCGCGTCCGACGACGCCATGCGCGCCGTCCTCGAGAAGGTCGATGTGTGGGCCGCGCTCCTCGCGTCGGGTCGCGCGCCGCTCGATGCGCGCATCGGCGCGCTCTCGGTAGGTCAACGCCAGCGCGTCGCGCTCGCGCGCGTCCTCGTGATGGACGCGCCGATCCTCGTGCTCGACGAGCCGGACGCCAACCTCGATTCGTCGGGCATCGCGCGCGTGAAGGCGATCGTCGAGGAGCTGTCCCCAGGCCGCATGATCGCCGTCGTGGCGCACACCGACGCGCTCGTCGGGATTCCCGGCACGCTCGTTCGTCTCCCGCAGGCTTCGTCCGCCCCCGCCGCGGCCGTCTCGGCACCTGCGTCAGTCCTTCGCGACGACGCGCGGGCATAGCGCCGTCACGGGCGCGCCCGTCGCAGCGGCGACCGTCGCGCGCTCCGGCGCGCCGAACGCCGCCAGCACCGCGAAGTGCTCGTACGCGCACGGGGTGACCTCGAGCGCCCGCGCCCCGCGCGCGCGGAGCAGGTAGCCCTGCGCGACCTGCACGGCGCGCACCTCGTCGCCCTCGCGACCGGGGTACCCCGGCCAGCCGGCCACCGAATAGCCCACGACCGCGCCCGCCGTCGTCGCCACGGCTCCCACCACGAGGAGGCGCGGCGCGCGGCGAACCACGGCGCGCGCGCCGTGCGCGGCCGCGTCGGCCCCAAAGGCCGCGAGCATCCACCACACGCCCATGAGCGCCCGCTCCGCGTGGTGGGTCGGCGCGCCGTCGCGGAGGTCGCCGTACACGAGGAACGCCACCGTCGCGAGCGCGCACGCGAGCGGCCACGCCCACCGCGCCCGCATCGCCGCACCGCGTAGCGACAGGAGGCCGGCCGCGGCGATCGAGCCGATGAGCGGCGCGCCCGTGACGAGCGCGCGTGGGTTGCCGAGGAGCTTGTCGGCGAGCGGGATCGCCGCCGCACCGAGCGTCTGTCGGTACGCCGTCACGCGGGCGACGAAGTGCAGCGCGTCGCCGTGCGCGCGCGCGTTCCACGCGAGCCACGCGAGGGGGCCCGCGACCGCGAGCGCCGCGACGCCGAAGCGCCGCCCCCGCGCGAGCGCCGCGCCCGCCACGACGGCGCACACCGGCCACGCTTCGTAGCGCGAGAGCGCCGCTGCGCACGCGCACGCCGCCGCCAGCCACGGGACGCGCGCGCCCCCGCACGCGATCGCCGCCGCCGCCGCGAGCGCCGCCGTCGGCATCTCCGGGATCGGCGCCGCGCCCGTCCATGCGCTCCACGGCAACGTCGCGGCCACGAGCACGCCGACCACCGCCGGCGCTCGCGCGACGCCCGCCCATCGCGCCGCGAAGTACGGCGCCGCCGTCGCGACGACCCCGAGCATCGCCGCGAGCGCGCTCGCCACCACGAGCGACCTCCCGAGCGCCATCATCGCGCCGCCGTAGATCCAGAACGGCAGCGGGAGCCAGCTCGTCCCCGTCGGGTCGAGCCGCGGCGCGTGCGCGAACGTCTCGGCGATCACGACGCGCGCGTAGTCGTCATCGGACACGTGCGTGAACCCCAGCGCGACCACCACCGCGGTGACCGTCGCCTTCGCGGCGAACAGCATCGCGATGTCGGCGGACGCGCCGCGCGTCAGGTCTACCGCCCTCTCGCCCGCGCGCACGTGCGCAGGTTCAGGGGCTCTTGGGAGCAGGAGCAGGGGCAGGGGCAGGGGCGGGGACCGGCGGAGCGTCCGTCGGCTTCGGGTCCGTCTTCGCTTCCTTCGGCCGCGCGGTGCCCTTGTCGCCGGGCTTCTTCGCCGCTTCCTGCGCCGCCTTCGCCTTGAGCGCGCGGTCGCCGCTCGACGAGAGGTACGCGAGCGAGACGCTCGTCACCATGAAGATGCCCGCGCAGATCGCCGTCGCGCGCGTCAGGATGTTCCCCGCGCCGCGCCCACCGAAGACCTGCGCCGCCGCACCGCCGCCGAACGCCGCGCCGAGACCGCCGCCCTTGCCCTGCTGCAGCAGCACGACGAACATGAGGACGGCGCACGCGCCGATGTGGATGATGTCGAGGAACGTGGTGAGCATCAGGCTTTTCCAGGTGTGCCAGGTGTGCCAGGGCCGCCGGAGGCGATGGCCTCTGCCGCACGGGCGATAGCACCGAACTGCGCGGCGTCCAAGCTCGCTCCGCCGATGAGCCCGCCATCGACGTTGGGACAACTGAGCAGTCCCGCGGCGTTGTCCGGCTTCAAGGAGCCGCCGTACAGGATCCGCGTGTGGGCCGCGAGCTCCTTCGACTTGCCGTGGAGCCACGCGCGGATGGCCTCGTGGACCTCCTCGGCTTCGGCGGGGCCGGCGTTCTTGCCGGTGCCGATCGCCCAAACGGGCTCGTACGCGATCGCGGCGCCCTGGCCGCTCGTGCCCTGCGCGAGGATATCGAGCACCGCGTCGACCTGACGCTTCACGACGCGCAGCGTCTCGCCGCCCTCGCGCTCCTTGAGCGTCTCGCCGACGCACACGATCGGGAGAAGCTTCGCCCCGAGCGCGGCGACGGTCTTCTCGGCGACGACGCCGTCCGTCTCGCCGAAGAGCTGCCGGCGCTCGCTGTGGCCGAGGATGACCCAGCTGCACCCGGCGTCCTTGAGCATCGCCGCGCTGATCTCGCCGGTGAACGCGCCGCTCCCCTTGGCGTGCATGTTCTGGGCGGCGATGCCGAGCTTGGCGCCGTGGCACTCGGCGGCGCACGCCGCCAGCGCGGTGAACGGCGGCGCGATGACGAGGTCGGCGTGCGGCACGGACGCGGCGAGCTTCGCCACCGCGCCCGCGAGCTCGACCCCCGTGGGGCCGCCGTGGAACATCTTCCAGTTGCCCGCGATGAGCGGACGGCGCGAGGGGTTCATGCGCGCAGAACCTCGATCCCCGGCAGCTTCTTCCCCTCGATGAGCTCGAGCGACGCGCCCCCGCCCGTCGAGATGTGACCCATCTTCGCCGCGAGCCCGCCGCCTGCCGCGTGCACCGCGGCTGCGCTGTCCCCGCCGCCGACGACGGTGAACGCCGTGCTCTCCGCCATCGCCTTTGCGACGCCGAACGAGCCCTGCGCGAACGCCTTCTTCTCGAACATGCCCATCGGTCCGTTCCAGAAGATCGTCTTGGCCGTCGCGAAGCGCTTGGCGAACGCGGCGACGGTGTCCGGCCCGATGTCGAGCGCCATGGTCCCCTCGGGGATCTCGCC